>NZ_JBHJTJ010000016.1:0-93777 GCF_042267765.1 Gottfriedia sp. NPDC056225
ACTACCATAAGTTGCTAAGGAAAACAAAAGTATTATTGTGATATAATTTTTTTAATCGGATTGAAAGCTGAACTTAACTTTATAAAAAGGGGGGAGACTATTGAAAGCTAACTTGTCTCCTATTCACAAAAAGGGCACACGATATTATTTAACAATTAATAAGAAATTTTGGATTAGCCATGTCGTATCATTAATGTGGTTAATTTTTTCAATCTATCTTTCAATTCCGTGGTTAGATGATTTATCTGATGTTGTTACCTTTCCCGTTGCAATCATTATTATAAGTGGTATTGCTTATATTCCGGGCTATATGAGCACTTTTTTAGTAATAAGTTTACTACTCGATAAACAACCTAATTTTAAAAATGAATTTCCTACGGATTCGGTTACAGTATTAGTCGCGGCTTATAATGAAGAAGGAGCTATTTTTAATACGTTAAAATATATTTCAAATCAAGATTATACTGGTCAAATAAACGTTATTGTGATAAATAATAACTCAACTGATAAAACAGATCGTGAAGTAATGAGAGCGAAAAAAGAGTTAAAATCAAATATTACGTTAATCCATGAATCAAAGCCAGGTAAGTTTCATGCTCTGAATAAGGGTTTGGATTATGTAAAAACGCCTTATGTTATTACATTAGATGCAGATACATTAATACATCCTTCAGCGCTCAGATATTTAGTTTCAAGGATGAAAAGTAGTCCTTCTGATGTTTGTGCGGTTGCTGGTTCTATGCTAGTGCGTAATAGCCGTGAAACATTTTGGACTAAAATTCAGGAATGGGATTACTTCTTAGGAATTGCTTCAATTAAAAGACTGCAAGGATTGTATCAAGGAACACTTGTTGCTCAAGGTGCATTTAGTTTATATAGAACTGATTGTGTAAAGGAAGTTAATGGGTGGCCAGATGCGATTGGAGAAGATATCGTTTTAACTTGGAGACTTTTACAGAAAAAATGGAAGGTTTATTTTGAACCATTAGCAGTAGCATTCACTGATGCACCGACAACGTTTGGTCACTTTGCTAAACAAAGATCAAGATGGGCTAGAGGAATGGTTGAAGGGCTTATTGAAATTAAACCTTGGCAACAGCCGCAGGTTTATACTAAATATTTAACGGGTATAAATCTAATGATGCTTTACTTAGATTTAGTTTACACTTTATGTTGGATACCTGGATTGATTTTAGCCTTTTTTGGTATTAATTTAATAGTCGGTCCAATGACACTATTAGTTCTTCCGTTAACATTCGTGAGCTACTCAATCCTTTATTTTTATCAGCGAAATTACGTTTTCCGCAATTTAAATTTAAGAATTAGAAATAATCGTATCGGATTTTTATTCTTCCTATTATTTTATCAAATGATTATGTCACCAGTTTCACTTTATGGTTATATTCAGGAATTTTTTAAATTAAAGCGAGTTTGGGAATAGAAACCTTTTAAATAGCAAAGAGGACCTTAAAAGTTAAAGTACTTTTTTAGGTCCTCTTTTGTTTTATTCATTAAGAAAGTTTAAATTGGCAGAAGAGAAGAAAAAACGAAGTAGTTCCAATTTTAGGAATTAAGTATAAGTGCTACTACCCCTTTGTTTTCGCCAATCGGCGAGTTTTCTTTATTCTAAAAAAAACCGATCTCGAATTTCCTTGGAAGGAATCATACATGTTTCATTTTTACCAAAAAATTTATAGCGATTTTTAGCAATAAGTCGATAGAAGAAATTACGGATTGGTTTAGGAATCATTATAAAGACAAAGCATAATTTTGGCCAACCGTCTAAATGTTTTGCAATCCTGAGTGCTGCTGAAGATTCATATTTAATTTTTCCATTTTGTATTAGAATAATTGAATCAATCGAACTAAGTTCAGGATGTTCTAAAATAAGTTTTTCTCCAAATGATGATTGTAAAGCGGCAAAATGAAAATAACCTTTACGGTCATGTTTAATAATAAATTGAACAGCTCCATTACATAAAATACATTCTCCATCGAAAAGTATAACTGGATTATCGCCCATTTTAATCCCCTACTTATTATTCTTGGTTAACCATATGGTAAGCAACATTTCTCAGATGTTGCAATAATGGATCTTTAATTTCTTCGTCTAAATCTACATCGTCCATAGCTTTTGCCATGCAATCCAACCAGTCATGAGCTAATTCAATTGTAATTGGAAACGGTAAATGACGAGCGCGCATTCTTGGATGACCTCGTTCCATACTATAATATTGTGGACCGCCTAAAAATTGTGTTAAAAATAGTTTTTGTTTTCGTGCTGTTTCTTCCCAGTCACCTGGAAATATAGGTGATAATCTTTCGTGTTTAGACACATAAGAATAAAAAGTATCAACTAGCTCTTCCAATTTTTCTTTCCCTATATATTCATACATTGTTTGATTTTGATTAGTCAAAAGATAATACCTCCATTTATTTCAAAAAATACAGTATAGATAGGTTTATTTTATCTCTTTTTAGACTTTATGAGAAGCAAATAGAGCAGGTACAAAGTGGAAAAAGGTTAGGTTGGGGTATGATTATGAAGAAAAGTTGGCTCAAAGGAATTGATTAATTTGTTAAACCCCTTTTCTAAATAGAAGAGGGGCTGTCACTTTCATATGCTTTTATTAATTCATTTAAATTAATTTTAGTTTTCGTTTGGAGGACTGCTTTCATCACGCGTTCAGATTTTTCTAGATTAGGGTCATTTAATAATTGTGGTAAAATAGAGGGAACAATTTGCCATGAAACGCCGAATTGATCCTTTAACCAACCACATACTTGTGAGCTTTTGTCTCCGTCTTTTGAAAGTTTATCCCAATAATAATCGATCTCTTCTTGAGAATCACAATGGACGATGAAAGATATTGCTTCAGTAAATTTAAAATGTGGACCTCCATTTAATGCAACAAAATCTAAACCTTCTAAACTAAATTGGATCGTCATTACAGATCCCTGTTCCATCTCACTTGGGTCGTGTCTTACCTTGCCGTAACGGGTAATTCTTCCTATTTTTGAATTCTTAAAAATTGAAGTGTAATAATTTACAGCTGCCTCAGCCTGTGTATCAAACCATAAATTCGTTGAGATTTTTTGAATTTTACTTTGCATAGCTTTTCTCCTTTATTACTAAAAACGTTATAATAATTAGAAATTAGTTTTTAAAATTTGACTACAAATTTTACTAGTTTTCCCTTTTATGGAACACTAATTCAAATAATAGGAAATATAACAAATTGATATTATACTAGCATAGGAGGTGTAGCAATGAATCAATGGGCGCCAAAGAGCGGAAGAGTTATTTTACATGTTGATATGAATTCGTTTTTTGCTTCAGTTGAAATAGCAAATGATCCATCATTAAAAGGTAAACCGGTAGTTGTAGCCGGAAATGAAAAAGAGCGCAGGGGTATCATCGTAACTGCAAGCTATGAAGCTCGTGCTTTTGGAATTCGTGCAACAATGCCATTATGGGAAGCACGAAAAAAATGTCCTGAGATGATTGTGAAAACTCCAAATTTTGAAGCTTACCGAAAGGTCTCAAGGCAAATATTTGAAAAATTAGGTGCAATAAGTCCTAAAATTGAAGTAGCATCAATTGATGAAGGTTATATTGATATAACTGATTGTGATGAGAAACTAGGTCATCCAATTGAAATAGCTAAAATGATTCAGTCAATGCTGTTAGAAGATCTAGATATGCCATGTAGTATCGGGATTGCTCCAAATAAGTTTTTAGCAAAAACTGCTTCAGATATGAAAAAACCACTTGGAATTACTGTTCTTCGAAAAAGAGATGTTCCTACTATTTTATGGCCCAGAAAAGTAGGAGATATGCATGGCGTTGGTAAGAAAACGGAAGAAAAATTAAATGAAATTGACATTATGACAATAGAAGATTTGGCAAAAAGTAACGAAAAGAAAATACAAGATTTACTAGGCGTAAACGGTAAATCATTAAGAAATAAGGCAAATGGAATAGATGATAGAGAAGTCGATCCTAGTCGTATGCTTTCACATAAGACAATTGGTCAATCAACGACATTTTCAATTGATGTATTTGAAGAACCGATGATTGTAGAGAAGTTTGAAGCACTTTCCAACCGTGTTGCTGAACGTTTAATTAAGAAAGGTTTAGTTGCAGACACAGTAACAATTACTCTTCGTTTCAGTGATCGGAAAACAATTAACCGGAGTAAAACACTTTCTACACCTGTACAACAAGGTGATGAAATATTTAAAGAAGCATTTGACCTTTGGAAAAGAAACTGGAATGGAGAATCATTACGTTTAATCGGAGTAACTGCATCTCAATTAAATCCGAAAGATGAAGTATCTAAGCAATTGGATCTATTTTCTTTTGAAAAGGATGCAAAACAAGAACCATTATTTGAAACATTACATAAATTGCAAGATAAATATGGTGAACAAGTTATTAGTTTAGGTAGACAAAAAAAGAAAATTGACCCAAATAATATATTAGATATATTGAAATCTACTGAGTAAATAACCATTTTTGAGATGTATTTTTCAATGAAAAAAAGGCGGTCTAGTAGCTTGACCGTCTTTTTTGTTAAATTTTTTAAACTTTTTCAATGATTATTTTGCTTGCTGTTGGAAGATATTGTGCTACTGCATTTAGTACATTTTGATCATCTTCATAAGCTCCGACTTGTACTCCGTCGACGATTACTCTATGCATCTCAGAATTAGACTTAGCTGTTAAGTTAAATGCTTTTGCCAATCCATTTACATGCCCTTGCGCTACTTTTTGACGCCAATTTGGGTCTTTCAGTTTAGCTGCATCACTGGCATTATCAATGAATCCATTTTCAGTTAGAATTGATGGCATATTTGATTCACGTAATACATGAAAATTAGCTTTCTTCTTACCTCGATCAGCTAAACCATTTACCTTTACGATTTCTGGATGTATAACGTTTTGATATTGAGCTGAAGTAGACGTATCCGACAAACCATCGTATATATAATCCTCGTAACCAGACGCTGATGTATTAAAAGAATTGATATGAACCGATAAAAAATAGTCAGCACCCCATGAGTTTGCATCGTTAGTACGTTCTGATAAAGAACGATCAGTATCTGTAGATCTACTCATTCTAACGACTACATCATTATAGTTGTTCAATAAGTCTCTAATTCTTAATGCGATATCTAAAGTTAGGTCTTTTTCCTTTAATCCATTGCCGACTGCACCTGAATCAGTGCCACCATGACCTGGATCTAAATAAAGTTTTAACATTATTCTAATCCCCTCCTTGTATTAAACTATTCAAAGTGCTTTCCTTTGAAATGGACAAGCAACCACCGACATAAAACAAATCATGATAATTTTTACATTGTAGAAAATGAAATAGAGCTGTAACAGATCTACTATTTTAAGTGAAAAGTATAAATTTAAATTAGAATTCGTATTTAAGTAGGGGATTAGCAGAATATTGTCGAATTTAATTCTTTATTAAGTTAATTTGTTTTATAACTAACCCAGGCCAGCGCCAAGGAGGAAAAGTATGTTTACAAAAATGAAAGTAAATGAACATGTTTATTCATCAAATCGTAATGTGGTGTATGCGAGAAATGGTATGGTAGCTACTTCACAACCATTGGCTGCACAAGCAGGCCTAGATATTTTAAAAAAGGGTGGGAATGCAGTTGATGCAGCAATCGCAACAGCTGCTTGTCTAACTGTTGTTGAGCCGACTTCAAATGGAATTGGTGGAGACGCATTTGCATTAGTTTGGATGAACGAAAAGCTATACGGTTTAGATTCAAGTGGACCTGCACCTAAAAATATATCGATTGAACAAGTTAAAAATTTAGGTTATGAAACGATGCCTAAATTTGGCTGGATCCCAGTGACTGTCCCTGGAGCTCCTGCTGCTTGGGTTGAGTTATCGAATCGGTTCGGAAGGCTTTCATTAAAGGAAGTGTTACAACCGGCGATTGAATATGCTCGAGAAGGTTTTCCAATTTCACCTACTTTAGGTAAGTTTTGGAAGAGGGCTTATGAAATTTACAAAAAAGAACTAAATTCTGTTGAGTTTGATGCTTGGTTTGAAACGTTTGCTCCAAAGGGAAGAGCTCCAGAAGTAGGAGAAATTTGGTCATCGTTAGATCATGCAATAACGTTGGAAAAAATTGCTGAAACAAATGGGCAGGATTTTTATAAAGGAGAAATAGCAGATAAAATTATTGCATCTTCTAATCAACACGGAGGCTTTTTAACAAAAGAAGACTTACAATCTTTTAAACCAGAATGGGTAAATCCAATTAGTATAAACTATAGAGGCTATGATGTATGGGAAATTCCACCTAATGGACAAGGCATCATTGCGCTTATGGCCTTAAATATTTTGAAAAATGAACAGTTTGATGAAAAAGAGAACGCATTGACATATCATAAACAACTTGAAGCAATGAAGTTAGCCTTTGCATGTGGAAAAGAATATGTAACGGATCGGAAATTTATGAAGACTTCAGTCGAAAGCTTGCTAAGTGATCAGTATGGCAAAGAACGTTTTCAAGAAATATCTGAATCAGCAAGTACACCGTTACCAGGTAGACCAGCAAATGGTGGTACTGTTTATTTAGCAACAGCTGATAGCGATGGAAATATGGTCTCGTTTATTCAAAGTAATTATATGGGATTTGGGTCTGGGATTGTTATTCCAGGAACGGGAATCGGTTTACAAAACAGAGGGCATGATTTTAGTTTAAATGAGTTACATGCTAATGCTTTAATTGGCGGGAAAAAATCATATCATACGATTATTCCGGCATTTTTAACAAAAAATAATAAAGCTATTGGACCATTTGGTGTAATGGGTGGGTACATGCAGCCTCAAGGACATGTACAAGTAATAATGAACAGCATAGATTTCCATTTAAACCCTCAAGAAGCTCTTGATGCACCAAGATGGCAATGGATTGAAGGGAAAACGATCGAAGTTGAACCGAGTTTTTCTCAATCAATGGTAGTAGATCTTCAGTCCAAAGGTCATGAAGTCAAGTTTGCAAAAGAAACTGGTAGTTTCGGACGTGGACAAATTATATGGAGAAATGAAGAATCCGGGGTTTTAATGGGTGGTACAGAATCGAGAACGGATGGCTGTATAGCAAGTTGGTAAAATTGAAAAGGAATTGATTTAATGAAACAATTAAGTATATTTATCGCATTTTTTCGCAGTAGCATATTAGGATATGGTGGTGGCCCATCAACAATTCCTTTAGTTTATAAAGAAGTCGTCGATACATTTAAATGGATGAAAGATGAAGAGTTTTCAGAAATATTAGCGATTGGAAATATGCTTCCAGGACCTATTAATACAAAGTTAGCGGGTTATATTGGCTATCGAATTGGTGGTCTGATTGGAATGCTTAATGCAATTATCGCAACGATTTTACCGACGATTATTTTAATGATTGTTCTTTTAACCTCATTAACTTCATTTAAGGACATTAAATGGGTAAATGGGATGAAGGAAGCAATTGTACCTGTTGTTGGAGTGATGTTAGGCGTATTAACGTGGCAATTTTATCAAAGCTCGAAAAAAGGATTGAAAACACCAACAATCTTAATTCATTTAGTTGTAGGTTTGATTCTTATCCAATTTTTGCATATCCATCCTGCAATCATAATCGGTGGATTATTACTGTTTGCAATCTTTCAGCCAGTAAAGTCAACTTCCCGAGAACATCCTCATAAGAGGAAGGGAAGTGAAAACTGATGATTTATTGGAAACTGTTTCTTTCTTTTTTTATAACGAATCTTTTGGGTTATGGTGGCGGACCTGCAACAATTCCGTTAATTCAAAATGAAGTAGTTACACAAAAACATTGGTTATCACAGCAAGAGTTTCATGAAGCTTTTGCGATGGGGAATGCTTTACCAGGACCGATTGCAACTAAAATGGCAGGATATATCGGATATAAAATTGGTGGGGTTTTTGGTTCGTTTATAGCAGTATTTGCGACAGTTATACCATCTTTATTATTAATGATTTTGTTAATTAGGTTATTATATAAAAATCGAGAATCAATTCGAGTAAAAAGGTTGACAGCATATGTAAAGCCTACAATCGTTATATTATTAGGTCTTCTAACATACCAATCTTTTTCAGATTCATTTCATGATATAGGCGCATTCCAAGTTGTTTTTATTGCTGCATGCACATTTTTCCTAATGGAAAAATTTAAAATTCATCCAGCTTTTGTAGTACTTGGTGCATTAATATATGGCGCAATTAATCTTTAAGACATGCCATGGAAATATAGAAAAAAGAAACCAATTAATTGGTTTCTTTTTCTTTTTCTTCTTTTTCTAATTCTTCTTGTTTTGCGATTGCTTCTTCGTAATCTTTATTAAACCAAAGCGGATCCAAATTATCTACTTCACCATTGTAATTTATTAAAATCTCTTCACCAGCTTTAATATCTCTGTAAGCGAAGAAATCAAATGTGTGATTATCAAAGTTAATGTCGTAAACAGCATTTGCTTCATATGAATGGTTGAATAGCATGCCGTATCCTAGAAGAATGGCTGTATGATTTATACCATACTCAAATGCATAATCTGCTAATAAAGTTTTCTCAATATGTTCATGCTCTTCGTTCGGGTAAGAAATTACTGGCGCTTCGTGTATAAGCTCTCCTTTTGCAATATCGCGTGTTGCAAAAACGCCTCTGTTAAATTCGCCGTCACTTAATGTAGAAATTTTAATTTCAATCATAATTACACCTATAATTCTCTCTAAAGTCTATATAGATAGTTTGCCACTATTTTAAATATAAATCAATTTTTTATATTTTTTACACGAAATAACTTAAATTAAATTTTTACAAGATTTTGTAGTTCAGACAAGGTTGACAATGAAACCGAATTGGCTAAAAAAGTGAAAAGCTTTTTCAAATAGAAAAATAATGAAAATTAGAGAATTCTAAGTATATAATTTGCCAATTCATCAAAATATAAAATTGTTCTAGTTTATAGGGAGGCAGTTTATGATGAAAATTTTTTATAAGATTATGTTTTTATTGATTGTAATGTCTTCTATTCTTCCTAGTAATATGCATGCAAGTGCTGCTACTAAAAACGATTTTCTACAAATCGAAGGATACAAGTCAAAGCATTCACATCCTGTAAATCAAATTCCTAAGGTTACTGATCTATTCCAAGTTTCAACGAATCAAATTTTAGTAACTTTTGATGCACAAGTTGAACTTAGTGAAGGAACAAAAGCATCAGTTTATTGGATTCAAAGTCTGTCAGATACAATCCCAACAGGCATTGCATCACTTGGAAATAACAGCAAATTTAACGCAAGTAATGCTTTATCAAGTAACCAAGTAACGATTACAAAAGTACAAGGAGATAATAATTCATTCTTGTTAACGTTTAAACAAGAAATTCCGTCGAATAAACGATATAAACTTGTCGTTCGTAATTTGAATGCTCCTGGTGCTAAACCTTTTAATGGCTTAAATGGCATGAAAGTATTTACGGGTAAATAATTAACTTGATTACACACTGATATCCCCTAAGTAAAGGGGATTTTTTTTGTCTACATACGATTTAGTTTTCAAAATAAGATAGAATATGGAATTGACATTGACGTTGCGTAAAGGTGTATTGTTAAGTTGTCAGGAGGTCGTTACATGGAGTATACAGTTCAAAAGCTTGGACATTTAGCAGGAATCAGCACTAGGACTCTTAGATATTATGATGAGATTGGTATTCTTAAGCCGGCAAGAATAAACTCATCTGGATATCGTATATATGGTCAAGCGGAAGTAGATCGATTACAGCAAATTCTATTTTATAGAGAACTAGGGATGAATTTAGAAAATATAAAAGAAATTGTTACATCACCGAATTTTAACAGTTCCAAAGCTTTAAAAGAACATCGTGAACAGCTTCTTGATAAAAGAAAGCAATTGGATTTATTAATTTCAAATGTAGAAAAGTCAATTGCTCAAAAGGAAGGGAGAACTATTATGACTAATAAAGAAAAATTTGAAGGCTTTAAGAAAGATATGATAGAAGAGAATGAAAAGCAATATGGTAAAGAAGCACGTGAAAAGTATGGGGATGAAGCTGTTAACAAAGCAAACCAAAAAGTAATGAATATGACAGAGGAAGAACATAAAGAAGTAACGCGACTATCTGAAGAGTTGACAAAAACATTAGCCGAAGCATTTAAAATAGGTGACCCATCTAATGAGATTGCACAAAAAGCAGCTGATTTGCATAAGCAGTGGTTAAGTTTCTACTGGAGTAAGTATAGTAAGGAAGCTCACGCTGGATTAGCACAGATGTATGTTGATGATGAACGCTTTCGAGCATACTATGATAAAGAACAACCTGGAACAGCTGAATTTTTAAGAGATGCCATTCAGATCTACACAAATAATATAAAATAAGTAAAAAGGTGTACTTAGAGTTTATCTAAGTGCACTTTTTTCATAAAATAAGGGAAAAAATATTAATTCTATTTAGTAAAATTTGGTATAATAATTTTTATCATGACGAATTTAAGATATAATTTAAGTAAGGCAGTATGATAAATTTTTAAATAATGGAATGTTTATGTACAATATAGGTAAGAATTTGATTAAATAATTCAATTTTTAAACTAAGGATGTACTGCGATGGAAGAACAATTTATACCAAGGAAAGACCGACATAAGAAAAATTTATTTAAAAAAGGTCCAAATATTGAACGAGAAAAAGTAAAATTTAGCACTTATTTATTAAGTGTATTTTATTATTTTCTATTATTTTTAATTTTTAATCTCGTACAATTTTATATATTTAGATATGCAAACCACTATCACTCATTTAAACTAATAGGAAATTATGATTTAGTTAGAGCGGTGTTATCAGCAATAATTTATCTAATTTGTATAATTTGTATTGAAGATACATATAAAAGATCTCGCATTCCTTCGACGTTTATTCGCTTGTTAATACCAATAGTGGTGTTTATTGTAGCAATGGCGACTATGTATTTTTTTATCTATGTATTTTTTTAAAATCAACTTAGAGAGCCACAAGCATTCAAAACAGTTAAAAAATACTTCTGGATGATAAGAAGCTGTGTGATGTTGATTTCCACTGCAGGATTCTCGCTTTCCATGGGGCGAGACCTGAGCCTCCTCGGCTGTGCCTGTGGGGTCTCAGCCTTCCCGCATCTCCCATAGGAGTCGAGAACCCTTCCGTTACAATCAACTCATTAAAATAAAAAGGATGTTAAAATGAACTTTATTAATCCCACTCATTACTTTTAAAATTCTGAAAAAGAGCTACTTATAAAGTTTGTTGGTATTCAATAATAATTATCTATCAAATCAAATAAAAAACATCATCAAAAGATTACAAATTTACTATCAAATATACCGCATAGTAATGTTTTAACTATTGACCATTTTATATTTCAGCACTTTGAAAGTATTACATCAATAAAGGATGTAATACTTTTTTGAATTAAACGATTCATCTTTATTAGATAGTGGACATGATCCTATTTAATTTGAGCTGTTTTGATTAGTTTTGATCATGGATGACTCACATTCATTTCTAATAGTCTTTTATGAATCCAGACAGCGGCTTGGGTTCCTTCGCCCATTGCGATTGTGACCTGTTGTGAATGGGTCACAAGATCACCTGCTGCCCATACATTTGTTATATTTGTCTCTTTTGTTCGGGTGTCTACAATGACATGTTTGTTATTTAGCATTTTTACACCTAGTTGAATTGCAAGACTGTTTTGTACTTCATTTCCACCGAAGGCAATGAAAGCTCGCTCTCCATAAATTTTTTCACCGCTTTGTAAACAAATGCCATTAAACGTAGAAACTCCATCTTTTAGAACTTCTTTGATATTTTCTTTTCGGTATTGAATCCCATTTTTCATAAGTCGCTCGTGTAAATCTGGAGTTAATTCATTACCTTCGTGATTAATATATGTAATTTGATTTGACCAATAAGTTAATGTAATGGCAAGTTCAGCACCTACATCTCCAGATCCTAGTATGATTACACTTTTATTTAAAACTTCATATCCATCGCAATCTGGGCAAACGAATATAGTAGACCCAAGACAATCGACTAAATTATTAATTTGTGGAAATCGATCAATTAGCCCAGTCGCCAATAATATTGTTTTGGCAGAATAAGGCTTTCCAGCAATCGTCTCCATTTTGTAGTGATTGTTTACATTTTGTACACTGATCACTTTATCTTCAAGAAAAGATATGCCGTAATTTTCAGCATGTTTTCTTCCTAGTTGCCTTAGTTGTTGTCCACTAATCCCAGTTGGCCATCCTAATATATTCCGATATGATTTACATAATGTTGAACGACCATAATTTGAGTCTATTACAAGTACTTTCCTTTGGTATCTTCCAAGCTGAATGGATGCTTGTAATCCTGCAAAGCCTCCTCCAATAATGATACATTCGTATAATTCGTTCATAACCTTTTCTCCTAAATCAATTATTACAATTTCATATATGTTCAATTTTTCCAATATAACAGTTTCTAAACGCATATTTCTCATTTACTCTGTTTATCCTAAAATTAATTTTTTGTTGATTAATATTTTCTGAATATTTAAAGTGTGTTACGATTCTTCTATTAATAGATAACAGAATTATTTTTTAGTGGAAGGAGTTAACATGAGTACAAATAAGATTGCACTATCAAATTCAAGAACAAAAGGAATTATTCTCGTATTAACTGCGGCCATTTTATGGGGAATTTCTGGAACTGTGGCACAGTTTTTATTTCAAAAAAATCATTTTAGTCCAGAATGGTTAGTTGTTGTCAGATTGCTTTTTTCGGGTATCATTTTACTAATTTTTGCTAGTTTAAAGGAAAAGAAAAATATTAGTGAAATTTGGAAAAATAAAAAGGATGTCATAAGTTTATTTTTATTTAGTATTTTTGGAATGCTAGCGGTTCAATATACATATTTTGCAGCAATTAAAAATTCAAATGCTGCTACAGCGACTATTTTGCAATATTTAGCTCCAGTTATCATTACTTGGTATTTGGCAATGCGTTTAAAAAAAATGCCTACTACTAAAGAGATATTTGCTGTCATTTTAGCACTTGTCGGTACATTTTTATTAGTAACACACGGAACGATTAAAGGACTATCTATTACTGGTTGGGCACTATTTTGGGGGCTAGCATCTGCATTTTCTTTAGCATTCTATTCTTTGCAACCTCAAAATCTTTTAAAAAAATATGGGTCAACAATCGTAGTAGGGTGGGGAATGCTAATTGGAGGAATTTGTTTCAGTTTCATCAACTCACCTTTTCATTTTCAAGGTCACTGGTCAATTAGTGCATATTTCGCAGTGATTTTTATTGTTATTTTTGGGACATTAATTGCTTTTTACTGCTATTTAGAGAGTTTAAAATATATTAATGCTTCTGAGTCTAGCTTACTTGCTTGTGTTGAACCATTATCTGCTGCAGTGTTATCTGTAATTTGGCTAAATGTAAATTTTGAATTAGTAGACTGGATCGGAAGCCTATGTATTATTAGTACTATCGTTATATTATCGATTACTGATCACAAGGTCGAAGCTTAAAGCTTAATTTAATAGACCTTTTTCTGTCACATAAGAGCAGAAAAAGACAGGAATGATAAATTTTAAATTGATATGATGTATTTAAGGGAGGAGTCCTATGGCTTGGGTTGAATCATTACAAAAGGCAATTGATTATATCGAAGACAATTTACTACACGAGTTAACGATTGAAGAGATTTCTAAGCAAGCAAATTCTTCAGTATTTCATTTTCAGCGAACATTTTCTATATTAACAGATATAAATATTGCTGAGTATATAAGGCGGAGAAGGCTGACATTAGCTGCAAATGAATTAACAACAACAGATCTAAAAATAATTGATATCGCCTTGAAATATGGATATGACTCTCCTGAATCTTTTTCAAAGGCATTTCGAAGACAGCATGGTGTAACGCCAAGTGAAGCAAGAAAGTTTATCGGAAAACTAAAATCGTATAACCGCCTTGTCATTCAGGTGAGTTTGAAGGGAGCAGAACCAATGCAGTTTAATATTGTAGAAAAAAGTGCTTTTCAAGTAGTTGGAGTGAAAAAAGAGTTTTCATTTCTAAATGACCAACAACAGCAGTTGATTCCTAAAATGTGGGAAGAAGTTAATTCAAATGGTACGAGTGACCGTTTGTATGAATTAAATAATGGTGATATTAAAGGTGTGTTAGGTGTTTGTATGATGAATGAGGAGCAAAAATCAAAAAATCTACTAGAATATTGGGTTGCAGCCGTGCATGAAGGTGAAACACCAGAGGGATTTGATCATCATGAAATATCTGCTTCAAAATGGGCCGTATTTGGTGTCCATGGGGCAATGCCAAGTGCAATGCAAGATGCATGGAAAAAAATATTTTCGGAATGGTTCCCTTCAAGTGGTTATACGCATGCAGGAATTCCTGAATTTGAACTTTATCCAGAAGGAAATCCATTTAGTGAAGACTATTATTCTGAAATTTGGATCCCAGTTAAATAAGTAATAGTTAAGAACAAAAAAAAGGTGTATTTCAATTAAGAAATGCACCTTTTTTATGTATAGATTCTAAATCTTCTTTAAGGCTAAATTATCCGCGTAATGATTCTAAAACTACTTGTGCCTCGTACCCTTCTGAGAAATCAATGATAGTTGCTTCTTCACCTTTAAGGGCTTTTACTAAATTATTAATTAATGAATCTGCTAATGTTTGATCGGATTCAATAGGCCTAATAGGTTCACCAAATTTTCCACCTTCTAGATCAGCCCAATTAACTAATGAAATAGTTCCTTCTGATCCATAAGCTGTAAATTTAATTTCTTCTTCACCCGCAATTTGGCTTAAGCCGTCTATTAATACAGGCGTTCCATCTTCTAATTCAAGAAAGGCAATGATCCCATTTTCAGATGCTAGTGGGTCAGTGGGATATTGAACATGCTTTGTAATGACTTTCATCTTACCAAATATCTTTTGGATTTGTTGTATGTAATGGACACCAACCTCTAAAACATAGCCACCTTGTTCTTTCGTAGCAACCCATTCATTTTGTTGCCAAAGTCTTGGCCAATTTGGAAAACGCATTTTGAGTTCGACTCTTCTTATGTTCCCAACATATCCTGATTTAACTAAGCCAGCAAAGGACTTACTTCCAACATTGTAGTTTAGAGGAAAGTTCATTGCTTGAAAAATGCCTTTTTCTTTTGCTTGCGTAAATAGTGCTAATGCTTCCTCAGTTGAGTTCGCTAGAGGCTTTTCGCATAAAACATTTATTCCTTTTGAAATTACATCAGATACGACTGTATAGTGATATTTCGGAGGTACTGTAACGTAAACTAGGTCTAGTTCGGTATTTTCAAGCATTTCAAGATGATTTGTAAATGATTGAACAGACTCTAGTTGATTACTAATTTCTTGAACTCTAACTTGTAATGTGTCACAAATTGCTACAATTTTTGTTTCTGGATGATTTGAAAATAAAGGAATTAATCTTTGGGCAATTGCGCCAAGACCAATAATACCAACTTTTATCATAAGAAAAACACCTTTCAAAGTAGATTTATAATGTAATTATAGTAAGAAAAATTAAATTATTAAAGGATGAGATACTTATTTCTTACAGGTTTAAATTAAATCTAATGCAAATTCCTTAGTATGGATTGAATTTTGAGTAAAAAGATTCGTAATTTTCCAATTTTTAAAAGGTAATTTCGTCTGCTTAAGCGAATTCAATTCATAGATAAGTACTGGATGGAGGTGACATGTTGGAAAAGAAACCTGTGTATTATGATGGTAGTGGAGATTGGGAAGATACTATTCAACCTATAGTAATAAAAAATCTCTTGAGTATTGATCCTGAAATAAGAAAAAGTTTAGCTGCAAATCCATATGAAATTGATTGGAATCAAGTGAAGGAAAAATAATTTGTTAATTATTTTTATTTGTTCTTAATTAAGAATAATTTTTGTAGAATAAAAAAAGAGGATGTCTCAAAGTCAGTAATTAGACTTATGTGGACATCCTTTTTGATTATACTTTATTAACAGTTACCATCTAGATCGCAGCTAAGCGAAGATTGCTCACTTAGTTTTTCGTTATTTAACGCTTGAACAAATGCTTCTTTGCTTTGAACGCCTTGTAAAACTTTATCACCAATAATAAATGATGGTACTGCATTAATAAAATTAGGGTTTTGGATAGATGAATCGTATTTTGTACTTGAAACAGCTTCAATAAATTGAGAACGGTTTAAGCCAAGATTCTCTACAATCTCTGCAAGAACATTTACATCTCCAATTTCTTTACCTTCTGTCCAGAATCCAGCTAATACGGCTTGAGCATATTCAGAACCTTTGCCATTTTCTTCTGCAAATAAAAATCCTCTATGTGCTAACTTAGTAGAAGGGTGGGGATCCATTGTTGGTAAAATCATTTCAACGCCAAGCTTTTGAGCTAGTGGTTGAACACCGAATTTCCATCCTTGTTGAATATATGAACTATTAGGACTTAATGGTTCAGTCCCTTCAGGTCTTAGTTGGAATGGTTTCCATTCAAGCTCTACACCATCAACTTCTTTAAGTGCTTCCTCAAGTGGTTTTTTTCCTAAATAACAAAACGGACACACATAGTCCGAATAAATCGTAACTTTCATTTCATAAACCTCCTAAATCGATTAAAGAAAGTATATACAAAATTAGAACATAATCTCAATTTTTAAGCTCTCAATTGATTAGTTTTTAATTTATCCAATTAATAAAATTTTTTTGATTTCTCTACAAACTAAAGAAATAGAGCATGAAGGCTCTATTTCTTAGAATTATTTAAGTCATCGTTATGATTTTCCTCAGGTGGAAGATTTGTTTCAATTAAAGCAGGGTTTAGATCAAAGAATGTGTTTATAAAATACTTTCTTCTTAAAAGTAAAACGAAAAATAGTAATAGACCACAAATTGAAGTGAAGATCATTCCTGTAAGTAATCCACCTATATACATAAACGTATCCATTTGAGATGTAAACATTGACCATATTAATATTGAGAGGATTCCGTCTGCTAAAACAATGCCAAGCGATACTACTAAAAACGGTAGAAATTGACCAGTTTCTTTTGTTTTCTTTGAAACATACCTATATCCAATTGGTACTGATAAAAAGATTATAAAACAATAGAACAGTAATATGAAATCCCGAATAGACATAGTATCACACCTAACTTTTTTTGTTGGTACTATACTATATGCGAAATATTCATAAAATTGGACAAGATAATTTTTTTATTTTCCTATTTTTACTTTTTTCTTTTTGATTTCACCTTTTTCAGGCTTTACTGGAGAGAAGTTATCAAAATCTTTTTTGTTTTCTGGTACATCGATATGTCCTGTTCTGATATTTGCTTGATATAGATTAACTTGTTTTACTGTATCTTTATTTAAATTTTTCTTATTTTTTGAAAGTCCAACACCGTTTTCTTTTATACCCCATCTTAAGATACGGCCACCTTGAAAGTTTCCTTTCAATTTCTTTGTGATTACTTCATCGACACCTTTATCAATTCTTTTGATTGCAGATGTAAGAGTGACATTCTCTGGTAAACCTTCTTTATACTGATCTCGGTCGACGCCTATTACCCAAACTTTTTTACCACTTTTCTTTAATTTTTTTGCTTCAGTAAATACGCCTAGGCCTGTTTTTCCTGCTACTTGAAAGATTATATCAACATCTTCCCCATACAAAGATTTGGCCAATTTACTTCCTTCTTCAGGTTTGTCGAATGTATTAGCAAATTTAGTCTTTACTTTTATTTTTGGGTCTACTGACATAACACCTGCTTTAAAACCGTATTCAAATCTTTTAATAAATGGATCCTTTGTACCTCCCACAAAGCCAATCTTATGGGTTTTAGTATTCATTGCAGCTGCAATTCCTGCTAGAAATGCTGATTGTTCTTCACGATAAGTGATACTTACGACATTTGGTTTTTCAACAATCCCGTCAACGATGACAAAATCAGATTTCCTTTCTTTACTTGCAATTTCAGCGATTGCCTTTTGAAATGAATAGCCGATGCCAAATATTAAATCATACTTTTTCTTTGCATACTTCGTTAATTCTTTTTTTGCGTCCTTGTCTGAAGGGGCATCTGTTTTTACATAATTTTTCTTTTCCTTCCAGTTATGTTTCTCCCCCGTTTTTTTAATACCATCCCAGACTGCTTGGTTAAACCCTTTATCATGAATTTCAGTTTTCCCCATCACGATTCCGATTTTAAACTTTTTTTCTTTTTCATTGTATGAACTACTTATATTGTTATTTCGACTAGTACAGCTAGTCAATGTCATGCAAGTAATGATTGAAACTGTAGCGATTTGGAAAAAACGTTTTCGCATTGTTTTCCTCCACATAATTAAATTTAAAAACGAAGCTCTATTGTGTAAATTTCCCAATCAATTCATAAATCATTCTTTAAAGTGTTGGCAATTTAAATTACAAGTGGTACTGTTACAATTAGAAATGAATTAGATGGAGGCATTAACGTGAAGCTTGTATTTTTAGGAACGGGAGCAGGTATGCCATCGAAAGGTCGAAATGTAACAAGTATCGCTCTACAACTTTTAGAGGAAAGAGGAGTTACTTGGTTATTCGATTGTGGCGAGGCTACACAGCATCAAATATTACATACGCCAATTAGACCACGACGAATTGAGAAAATATTTATTACTCACTGTCATGGGGATCATATTTTCGGATTACCTGGGCTGTTAAGTAGTAGAACATTTTTAGGTGGAGAAGATTTATTAACTATTTATGGACCTAAAGGGATAAAGGAGTACGTTGAAACTAGTTTTAGAATTAGCGGTACATACTTAAAATACCCTATTAAATATATTGAGACGACTGAAGGTATTATTTTTGAAGATGACCAATTTATTGTCCAAGCGATCGAGCTTGAGCATGGCATTCAATCTTTTGGTTACCAAGTAATTGAAAAGGATTTACCTGGTGAATTAAATGTAGAAGAATTAAAGAAAATTGATGTAAAACCTGGACCTGTTTATAAGTTCCTGAAAGAAGGGAAAACCGTAACATTAGAAGACGGAAGAGTGTTAAACGGGAAGGATTTTATCGGTACCTCAAAAAAAGGACGCAAAATTGCAATTGCAGGGGATACGCGTATTACTAATAAAAGTAACTTACTTGCAAGAGGGATGGACTTAGTAGTTCATGAATCTACTTTTGCTGATGATGAATCCACTCACGCATATGATTACTATCATACAACAAGCACTCAAATTGCAAATGTCGCTAAAAGTGAGGAAATACAAACACTATACCTAACACATATAAGTGCAAGGTATCAAGGTGATTCTTCGATCAAATTATTAAACGAAGCACGTGAAATATTTGAAAATACATATATAGCGAATGATTTTGATGAATACGAAATAAAAAGAAAAGAATGATTTGCATATTTTATTTCACGTTAAAAAATTTAATTTTGTAAGGACGAAGAGTAATTATAAGTGCAACTTCTCATCTGTTTTCGTATAACAACTCGCCAATTGGAGAGTTTTCTTTATGAGCTTTGACTTTTAAGAAATTGAGTTCTGTACATAAAAGAATATTTTAGAGACATGATATAAGTATTCTGTGTAAAAGGAAGGTCGGGGCTTTGAAACAGTTAAAAGTTATCCTTTTATTAATATTAAGTTTCCAATTCATTTTGTATAATTCAAAAAACGTAAATGCTGAAAGTAAAAATCGTTATTATTATGAAAAGCAAGGTACTGCTATTTGGGAAGTACCAGTAAAAGAAAAAGTAATCGCTATTACTTTTGACGATGGGCCGAATGATGAATATACTCCTGCTGTACTAGATTTACTAAAGAAGTATAATGCTAAAGCTACATTTTTTTTAGTTGGTGAACGCGTTGCTAAATATCCTGAAGTTGCTTTAAGAGAAATTAACGAAGGACATGAAGTTGCAAATCATACTTATACTCATGCTAGACTTCAATATTTAACTGATGAGCAAATTAGAGATCAATTACATAAAACTCATGATGCGATTATTTCAGCTACACATGTTGAACCGGTCTTATTCAGACCACCGTTTGGTTATTATAGTGAGCGCTCAATCAATACGGTTCACGACCTTGGCTATTTAACTGTAATGTGGTCTTGGCATCAGGATACATTTGATTGGAAAAACCCAGGTGTTTATAAAATCGTATCAAATGTATTAAAAGATACTAGAAAAGGAGATATTGTTCTTTTTCATGATCACGGTGGTGACCGTAGTCAAACAATTGAAGCATTAAAACAAATACTACCAGCACTTCAAAAGCAAGGTTATCAGTTTGTAACAGTATCTCAGCTATTACAATTAAAAGCAGGAGTTAAATTACCTAGCTTTTAGTATAAAACCAGATCAATGGATATCCATTTTGATCTGGTTTTTTTGTTTACCTGGCTCCTTCTACTACTTAAGACCGATATAAAACCATTCCTCAGGCCATTATTCGAATATAAAAACTTGTATAAGATAGGAGTATAAGTTGAAAGGAGGCGACGAGGTCATGAAGAAGTTTTTATTTTTTATCCTCGTACTAATATTAATTGGAGTTGCTTTAGCGAATTTAGGTGGCTTAATTGCATTAGCACTTGGATTAGTCATTACGTATTTCAGTTTTAAAAAGTTTATGAAAACAGATTCTATTTTGATGAAAATCTTCTGGACGATTATCGGATTAATCGGTTTAGCGATAGCCATAAATGGTCTTCCTTCTTTAATAGGTGTTGCAGCAGCAATTCTGCTTTACTACCTATATAAAGATTATAAAAATCAAAAAAGACTAAAAGAAGATGAATATAAAATTTACGATGAAAATTTTAACCCTATAAAATAAGAGGAGCGTATGAAAATGAAAAACTTATTTACTAGAATTAAAGATCAAATCTCAGCAGATTTACATGGTTTATTAGATGAAAAGGAACAACAAAATCCAATTTCTCAATTAAATTACTTCATCAAACAATCTGAAAATGAGTTAGGCAAAGTAAGAGGATTGATTGATAAACATTATTCACTACGTACAAAATTCCAAGTTGAGCGTGAAGGATCTCTACAAATGGTACTTAAGAGAGAAGAGCAACTTAAGGTAGCAAACGAAGCCGGTGCAGAAGATTTAATTAAACGTGCAAGTGAAGATTTAACTTTTTACAAAGAACAAGCTGAAAAGTTTGCAGTTTTAATTACTAAAACAGAAGAAGAAATTAGCTTTATGCATGAGCAGCTTAATCAAATCGAAAAAAAATTAAAAGAGCTTCATACGAAAAAATATGATTTAATGTCTCGTCAAAACATGGCTCACGCTACAAAAAAGATTAATGAAACACAACATTTACTTAATAGTAAAATGCCGTCAATTGATTTCAACTATTTTGAAAAACAAATTCGCGATTTAGAATTAAGAGTCCGTTCAGAATTTGATTTACAATCATTTGATTATAAAATTGATCAATTAAAAAAAGATTTAAAAGTTAAATTAAGCAAATAGTTTAAAGAAGAAGAGAAGGTAATCACTTCTTTAGAGTGTAGAGAATCCCTTAAAAATTTCTCTACACTTTTATTTGTTTAGATGAAAAAATAGTCTGACGTACATTGATTTAGATAACAGAACATTAAATGCTTGTTGTCTAAATAGACAAATTTGTAATATCGTACTTAAATTTACACATGCCAAACAACCTAATTACCATAAATTGGGTTGTTTTTTTTGACATGAAATATATCCTAATGTTAGGATATAGGAGTCCTAATATTGAGAATATTATAATAATATTCAATTTAAATGGAGAGAAATATAAATGATTCTTTAAATAGAAAAACTAAAATAACCTTGGTTGATGCAAAAACAAAATAAACTGGATTTCGTGTTTGGATGAAGGCTTCCAGAGCTGATGTTGTAGAAATAGGTCTTTAAGAAAGACAAACAAACCCAAATAATACAAGAGCTTCTAATGTTGTACCGCCCTAGGAAGGAATAGCATTATTTGACGAGATTTTTCCCAAACACGTTGCAACCAATTCTAAAAATTTATCATTTTTCCCGCATGATGATAAAGATCAGCGAAGTGATTTATTTAAGAGAATTGGATTAGGTGCACAAAATTTGGAAAAATATATTTTAATAAGCTAAATTAGGAGGAAATAACAATGACAAGTGAAAAATTAAAAGTAGGTATTATTTTAGGTAGTACAAGACAGGGACGAGTTAGCCCACAAGTGGGAGAATGGCTTAAAGGATTAGCTGATAAACGTGAAGATGCAAACTATGAAATTGTAGATATAGCTGATTATCAATTACCTTTTTTAGGAACAACTGATGGAACTGAACCAGGAATAGCAGCTTGGAACGAAAAACTTAACAGCTTAGATGGATTCGTATTTATCGTTCAGGAATACAATCACAGTATTACAGGGGCATTAAAAAATGCACTTGATTTCGCTCGTGATGCCTGGAATAACAAAGCAGCAGGTATAGTTAGTTACGGTTCAACAGGCGGTGCCCGTGCAGCTGAACATTTAAGAGGAATATTAGGCGAGCTAATGATCGCAGACGTTCGTACTCACCCAACACTGTCATTATTTACCGATTTTGAAAACTATACTACTTTCAAACCAGCTGAATTACACCTTAATAATGTAAATGCAATGCTTGACCAAGTTGTTGCTTGGAGTGGCGCATTAAAAACATTGAGAAAATAATTATTATTGATAAGAATATCAGTCGCTAAAGAGCGTCTGATATTCTTTTTTTACTAGTGAATATAGTGAACGCCGTATGAGTTAAGAAATTCCACAAATGCCCTCTATCCTTAACTCAAGAATCCCTTCAATTATCACCTATAAAAAACTACAGCTATTTTTTAGGAATAAATTTCTCATTTAGAAATATTAATAAAATGTTGCCTTTGTATTGTTTAGTATAATTATTTGAAAATTAAGAATTAATTGCAAATACAAAAAAGGTACATTTTGAGAAAGAGCGAATTTATTATGAAAGGCTTCGAGATTGTTCAAAAGAGTTCTGTTAAAATAGTTCGAAATATAGTTTAAGGTACATCCGCAAAGTTTCCTGCAAATATACTAAACATCTTGATATACAGCGGGGAAAGAATAAGGAGGCTTAAAATTGAGGAAAGGTGGGAAGTGAGCTGATTATATCATAACTACTTTCGATAACAGCGCTTAAATCTACAGCTTGAAGAAGCTTTTATATGTGTAAATGTATTTTTTATTGAGAAAAATTAGGAATGATTCGTAAAATAAATATTGAAAGTAGGGTTTTGATTGAGAATTAAAAGTAATATTGTAAAAAAACATGATGTAGTACATTGTATGGTTTCTACGGAAGCGCAGTTTGCCTGGGATTTATTAAAGAAAACGAAGTATCGATGCATTCCAGTTTTAAGTGAAAACGATAAAGAGTATGTAGGAAATTTATATCGAGTAGATTTAGCTGAGTATTTAGTAGATAATGATTCTTTACAAGGGAAAACGGTAAATGATTTCGTACGTAAAGAATGTCCTCCTATTCAAGAGGATGCACCATTTTTTAAAGTGTTTTTTACGATTAAACGTTTTCCATATTTAGCAGTAGTAAATGATTTAAATGAATTTGTTGGGATTCTAACACATAAAACAGTTTTTGAGTTACTAGAAGAAGCTTGGGGACTGAAGGATGGCGGTTACTCCCTAACAGTAAGTACGATGGAACACGAGGGTGCATTAGCAACTTTAGCTAAACTCGTAAATAAATATTCGAATTTGAAAAGCTGTATTACACTAGACAGTGATTCGGTTTATAGAAGAATTTTAATTACACTGCCACCAACAATTAGTGAAGATGATTATAAAAAGCTGAAAAAAGACATCATTAAAAAAGAGTTTCATATTATGCATGAAGAAGTTGCAACTAATCATGCTACTCAAAAATAATAGTTAGTGAGCAAGGGGATTTGTAGATCCTCTTGCTCTTTTTAACTTGGCAACGGTGTATAAAAATCGATGTAGTTTCCAATTACTTCTTTCTTCCCCTAAAGGCTCGTCAGTCTATGAGTTATACTACAAGAATATTGGTCGGCATTAAAGTAGGATTTATTTATTTCCCCTTAATTCTGCCTTTATGTATGACATGATTAACTTCTTTATTTTTCTTCAATGAATCAATCTTTGATAGTAGGAGAGTTGATACTTTTTGAGGATAACTAAGTGGTTTATCTTTTGCTTCAACCATTGAATTGCCAACAACATAACTGATTGTTAGAAAGCCAATTAGTAAAATTAAAGTAACGATTAAAGCGAAAGTGATGAGAATACGCTTTATACTTGCTCGTAATACTTTATTGTTTGTTATTTTCATCATAAAAACTCTCCCCCTTAGGACAACACAGTTACCTGTATCATTTTATTACCTAAGGAGGAGAGTCATGACAAGCATATTAAACTTTATTAATTTTTTCATATTCCTCTTGGATTTCACGTGATCGTACAGTTGCCTCAATAAAGCAATTTAAAAATGAATTAGCAACTTCACGGTCTTCAAGTACAGATATTCCTGCTTGAGTTGTTCCATTTGGACTCGTAACTTTCTTTCTTAACGTCAATGGTGATTTATTCGTTTCTTGAAGCATTGAAATAGATCCCATTAGAGTTTGTTGAATAAATGGTTTAGCAATATCACGATGGATACCTAGTGCCATCGCAGCTCGTTCAAATTGTTCAATGACATAATATATATAAGCTGGTCCACTACCAAATAATCCAGTCATTGCATGTAATTCGTCTTCCTCTACTTTAGCTACAATACCAACTCGCTCAAATAATCTTTTTGCTGTTTGCACTTTTTCAAATGGAACTTCATCTGGGTATGCAAGAGCAGTTGCTGATTTTCGAACAAGAGAAGATGTAGTTGGCATTGCTCGAATTATATTCATATTTTCATTTCCAATCAGATGTTTAAGTGTACTGATTGAAACACCTGCTACTAATGAAATGATTAGTTGCTTTTCATTTAAAAGACTTTTACATTGTTCAAGTGCGACTCCAACATCTTTAGGCTTCATCGCTAAAAAAACTACACTAGAACCAGAGATGGCAAGCTGACGGTTAGTAGTAGCTAATACACCATATTTAGTATGTAATGTATCTAAACGATCAAGATCCTCTTTATTTGTAATAGCAATTTGATCACTTTCAATATACCCACTATCTATTAATCCTACAATTAATGCTTCTGCAATACTACCTGCACCTATAAACGCAACTTTTCCTAGAAACATTACACTCACCTCACCCTTATTATAATAGATAATTATATTAGAGAAACATATGCTATATTCCTTGTTGACATTGTGCTTTTATTTAATTTAATAAATTTATTTTTTGGCTTTAACTGGAGGTAAGTCATTTTTTTAGTAATATTAGACTGTGCTTTGAAAAATTTAAAGCAACTTAGTTTGTATTTTTGAAAATGTATATTAGAATTAACTGTAAGAAGATTCAGATAAGGAGGAATAAGGATGATCCCTGAAAATAAGATTCACCAACTTACACTCCCGGTTCCGTATGCTATGAATACAGTAAATGTATTTTTAGTTGAAGGAGATTTATTGACTTTGATTGATACGGGAACAAATACACCTGATACGTTAGATGCACTGAAGAGTGAATTAGATAAAATTGGTTATAAATTAGAAGATATTGAACAAGTAATTTTAACGCATCATCATCCAGATCATGCAGGATTATTAGAGGAGTTTAATGAGGATATAAAAATTTTAGGACATGAGAGAAATATTCCGTATTTAACTCAGGATGAATCGTTTTTAAACTACTACAATGAGTATTTTATTGAAAATGCAAAACTTTACGGAGTACCGAATGAGTTTGTAAAAAAAATGCCACGCACGACCGAGAAGATGCCGTATACAAGTAAGCGTTCATTAACTCATATTATCGATGAAGGCGATCGAATTGAAAGTATTTTTAATTTAAAGGTGTTGTACACACCAGGTCATGCAACTTCTCATATTTCTTTAATTAGTGAAGATGATGGTATTGCTTTTGGTGGAGATTTGTTATTAGATAAGGTTTCATCTAATCCAATTATTGAGCCTCCTTTAAATGGTGAAACAGAACGAGTAAAGCCATTACTTCAATATAATCATTCTTTAAAAAGAATAGCAGAACTTCCAATCACAAAATTATATACTGGACATGGTGACCCAGTTACAAATATTAAAAGTTTAGTAAAAAGTAGATTAGAAAAACAGAAGGCTAGAGCTGAAAAAGTATATGAAATGATTAAACAGCAGCCACTTACAGCCTATGAAGTTTGCCAAATGTTATTTCCAAAGGTTTATTTAAAACAACTTTCACTTACTCTATCAGAAACAATCGGTCAATTAGACTACCTGGAAAACTTAGGTTTTATTAGTTTAAATGAACGAAATGATGGTATACTTGAGTATAAAACGAATGAGCATTCAGTCAGTCAATAGTAGAGGTGGAAATTTTTGAGGTTAAGTAACCAAACAGTAGTAATAACAGGTGCTTCTAGTGGGCTTGGTAAAGATTTAGCTTTAGAGGCAGCGAAAAAAGACGCTAATATTGTCTTAATTGCTAGAAGAGAATCAGAGCTAAAAAACTTAAAGGAAAAGATTCAAGAAGAATTTCCTGTTAAATGTCATTATTTTGTAGTGGACGTGACAGATGAAACAGCGGTATATGATGCATTTCAACAAATTGAAGAACAATTTGATGGAATTGATGTTTTAATAAATAATGCAGGATATGGTCTATTTCAAACAGTTGAGCAAATGTCAATTCAAGAGATGAAACAAATGTTTGACGTAAATGTATTTGGCGTTATGACTTGTTCAAAGCTTGCACTTACATCTATGAAGTTGAAAGGTAAGGGACATATCATAAATATCGCTTCTTTAGCAGGGAAGATTGCGACGTCTAAAGCTGCTGCATACGCAGGATCTAAACATGCAGTACTTGGATTCAGCAATGCTTTAAGGCAAGAAGTTGAAAAGGACGGAATTATTATAACAAATGTAAATCCAGGACCGATGGATACACCGTTTTTTGATATTGCAGATGAGACAGGTTCATATGCTAAATCTGTTCGTAAAATGATGCTTGAGCCAGAAAAAGTTGCATCTAAAGTTATTTCGTTAATCGGAAAAAATATTCATGAAATTGATTTACCTTCTTGGATGGGATTTGGAACAAAACTTTATTCTTTATTCCCAAGAGTGAGCTATTATTTTATGATGAAGTTTGCTAATAAAAAGTGATGTAATCGATTCAATATGAAATTAAGTAAGTAGGATAAATAACATAATGAGTAGGTCCTAAAAATCTAGAGGGACCTCTCTTTTTTTATGCTTTGTAAAATTGAAAAAAGAGCTGTAAAAAAGAAAATAGAAATTGTGAATAGGTCAAACTGCAAATAAAAATGTTAATCGTTATTCAAGTATCTTAATTTGTAAAATATTTCTAATGACAAATTAGGATAACGGACCCATTCATTCTAACAGACAAGCCATAAGATATAGTGGTGGTAGTGCCTGGTAAACACTATTCCATACACTTCTTGTATAAAAAAAGGATTTTCAATGAAGATCCTTTTTTTTGTTTATCAACTAATGCAAATGGTTAGTTGATAAATCTTAAAGCGGAAGCTGTAGTTTTATTCTTTTTTAATTAAATGGCATATCAGTAGAACAAGGGAAATATTAACTTTCGCCGAATAATAGTAAAAGTGCCGTTTTAATAAGTCTTTTTGAATTGGAGAGAGAAAGTGAATTTAAAAACTTTAGCAACAGATATTTCAATTATTTATAAGAAAAATCCAAAGGTTGAAGCTGTTTTACTTGCTGGCTCAGTTTCACGAAATTGGGAAGATGCATTTTCTGATATTGAACTTTTAATATTTTGGAAAGAAGAACCGACTGATGAAGACAGGAAAACTCCTATTCAAATACTAAACGGAAATATTATTGATTTTCATGCTTTTGAAGAGGATGAGTGGGCTGAAACTTATATTACCAAGAATGTGAAACTTGAGATTAGCAGTTTTCTAACAAAAACGATTGAAAGAGTCATCGACGAAGTTATATTAAACTTTGAGACAAGCTTTGATTTGCAATGTCTTATAGCATCTATCTATTATGGTGTACCTTTATATGAGGAAGATTTGATTTCAAAGCTTAAAGAGAGAGTTAGTGAGTATCCAAAGGAATTAAGTGAGGCAATGATATTAGAACATATTGATTTTGGTAATCGATGGAATAATCGAGAAACATTGCTTAGCCGTAAAGACTGGTTGATGTTTTATAAAGTAGTTGTCTCAGTACAGACTAGTATAATGGCTTTGTTATTTGGACTTAATCGTCAATATGTCATACATCCTGGGTTCAAGTGGCAAAAAAACACTTTAGATACAATGAAGAAGAAACCAGAGAATATATTAGAACGACTTGAACTTATTTTCACTAGAAAGCCAGAAGATGGATTAAAAGAATTAGAATTAATAATTCAAGAAATTTATCAATTAATTCAAGATGAATATCCTAATATAGATTTATCAACTTATATTAACAAATCCGCGTTTTTACGACCAAAACGTATTTAATTTATTTATTGGTTCAAGAGCTTTTAAATACAGTTATTATCCATTTAATACTAAACGCATTGCGTAAGTTGAAGAAATTGATTGACAATTTTGTCGATGTTTTTAAGCTAACTGACAGTATTGATCAATTTAGAAATGGGGAAAATATTAATGCTTTGACGTTAAAAGCTAGACCAAACAAGGATTTTTTTTCAAGTGAAGAATTTAGGTAGAGAATTAAGAAGAAAAATTTCTTAGCAACTATAAAAACATTAATTCCTTGTTTATATAAATAGAAGAAAACACCACTAACATAGTAAATAGGAGGATTTTATGAGAAATGTTATTTTATTTTTACATTCTTCTTTAGATGGCTTTGTAGAAGGACCAAACGGTGCAATGGATATAGGATGGGTTGCTTACAATGAAGAATTAGAAAAGCATGCTAAAGAAATTTTAAGTACTGTAGACACAGTGTTTTGGGGGAAAGGGACATATGAAATGATGATGAATTATTGGACATCAGTACCCTCTAACCCTGATTCAACAGAATATGAAATTGAACATGCTAAATGGATAGAAGAGACATCAAAGGTTGTTTTTTCTACGACACTTGAACAAGCTGATTGGAAGAATTCAAGATTAGTAAAAGAAAATATTGAAGAAGAAATTAAAAACATAAAAAAGCAGTCAGGTAATGATATCATTATTTTAGGTAGCCCAAGGTTTGCACATAGTCTTATGGAACTTGATTTAATTGATGTAATTAAAATTACTATTTCACCAGTCATTATAGGAAGTGGATTACCTTTATTTAAGGGCTTAGGATCTAAACGCAGCCTCTCACTTGTAGAGAACAAAACATTTAATTCAGGTGTAATTGGCCTTACATATAATATTGTAAAATCATAATTAAGATATCATGTATCTATCTAGGTAACGCATGAAAAAATCGGCTGAAAAGCCGATTATTTTTTATGGAGCTATATGGAAGTATAGTTGATGAATAAGGATTGTCTGAAATTTGACTTTAAAATAGGACAAATTCCCCTTAGTTAGAAATATTTAGGTATAATTGTCTTGATCGTATTTATAACTCTGGTGGGGTAAAAAGTGAAAAATTCGATTTGAATAAACACTTTTATCACGGTTATTTGTTTTTTGACTTTCTCCTTACAACCTGACCACTTTTCTTAGAAATTAGGACTGATAGGTATTTTTGTTATGGATGCGATAGTTTAATATAATGCTAAGTTCAAATGAGATTTGTTAAAGAAATGGAGATTAAAGAAATGAAGTATTATTCAAAAGACTGGTACAAAGAAATGCAATTATATGGTTTCTTGAATTTTCCAGATACAAAGGAAGAATGGGATGAAACGATTAAGTATTTTGAATCGAATGGTAGAGATTATATTAAAAATCTTAAAGAAGACTTAGAATTTTTTAAAAACGATTTGCTAAAATTTCTTCCTGAATCGTTCCATTCATATATTAATGATGGAACATTGAATACAGCGTATCCATCAGAAAAACTTAGTAATATGATTAATAATTGGAAAGATGAATACAACCAGCACATGGAGGATCTGGATAAAGAGTATCGATCAAAATATAACGCGAGTAAAGATTTACTTCCAATAAGCATTGTAAAATTAAATGAGATTTTATTACATGATTCAAATGTAAAATCAATTGAAAATCTTTCAAACGATACATTTGTTATAAATTTAGATTGTGCAGGCGGATTTAATGATTTTACTGAAATCAAACTCACCTTTAAGGGAGTTAAAGATATAAGTATGCCTGAGAATATTAAAGGTGGTTTTTGGCTTTACGATGAGGTTTATCCAGCAAAGTCAGGTTTTGAACTTCATGTCCTATTCGACATTCCATTTATAGAATTTAAGATTGTGGCTGAAGATATAATAGTCGAAGGGAAGAGTGATAACTAATATTTAACTAATAGGTCATGGAAAGTACATCTAAGAATGTTGCATTCTAAAAAACAATCAGTACAACCTGGGAAAGTGTGAAGAAAAAATATGAAAAAAATCTTAATTTATATTTTAAGTTTGATTGTGGTCTCATTATTGTATAAAGGTGCTCTATTCTTTATCATTCCATTATTTGGTGCAGCCTTTATTCCATTAGTTCTTTTAGTTAGTTATCATAAATTCATCTTTAAAGATAATCTTTCTGGTAATTTATTTACAGTATTATTAACTATTGTGGCGATTCTAATTGGAAGTTTAGTTAATCATATCGGTTGGGTTTATAGTTCGGGTAACTATCATAATTTTTTCCATCCTGATCGTGAGTCGTTTATATGGTTGGAATACTTTACTCTAATTAATTTGGCAGGAACATTTGTATTAGGATTAGTCTTTCTAGTATTTAAAATGTTCCAAAGAAAAAACCAACTAGTTAATAGCTGAGTTCTGTCCCAAAAATCATCCATATTCGACTAACTCACGCATAAGTTGTAAAACTTGCTCGGTTGAATTGTTGAATAACCTAAGGGAGCCGAGAGTTTGTCTAATTAGTGCCGCTACTGTTGAAGGGGGCTATATTTTTTTGAGAGAATATCAATTAGAACTTTTCCATGCATTGAAAAATATTAAAGATTTAGAAGTCGACTTATCTAAAATCATATCTTAATAATCCTAGGGACAGTTCATTAAACAAAGAGTATAAGTTACTAAAACAAAAGTTAATCACCGAAGAAGAGATTTCTGCATTTAAAAAAGTGCAAAATGAAACTATAGAAAGTGTTATTTATAGAATACTGGAAATGATTGCTGGATATGGTGGTTTGTCTTATGATGTTGAATTAATCAATAAGAATAACAATGAATCCGTAAGAGGAAATATCGAATTACATGATCAATTTATGAATTATATTTACGACCAAGAAAATGAAAAATGAATATACCTTATGCAACGAACGCAATGCTATAGTATAGTAACACAGATCGAACGAATGATTTGAACCTACTTTACTAAGTAGCATTTTACTCGAAGAAGGAAAAACTGATTTAATATAGAATGTATTTGATAGTTCATACTACTATATCTGAAATTGGTAAAGGGGATACATTTAATGACAGAGGGTTTTTACAAAGTTCAAGAAGTACTTGAGAATTACAGAACAGCAGTGTATGAAAAAGATGTGGAAAAATTTTTATCCTTGTACGCTCCTGAAGTACATATTTTTGATGCTTGGGAGAATTGGGAGTGTAATGGTATTTCTTCTTGGAAGGAAAATGTAGTAGGTTGGTTTAACGGATTGAGAGAGGATGGCGTTTTACTTAATGTTGCATTTAATGATCTAGTAATTGAAGAAAATTCAAATCTCGCATTTGTTCATTGTGCTGTAACTTTTGCTGCACATCAAGAGGAATCTGGTGAGAAGCTTCGTCAAATAACAAATCGGTTCACGTACGGTTTAAAAAAAGTGAATGAAACTTGGGCTATAGTTCACGAACATTCATCATTACCAATAGACATTGGAACTGGTAAGGGAATTTTTAACTTGAAGTAAACAATAAACTATTTTGATACGCGCCTCTACAGGTTGTCTAATTTGACAATCTTTTTTTAGTTCAAAAATAAACAATTATATTTAACAAAGGCTGCATACAAGTCGGTAATCTGACTTATATGGCAGCCTCTTTTTATATTTAACACAATAATATTTTACTAGTAGTTATACATAATGTTATTTCAATAGTCTAACTTTATGAGCTTTCAACTATATATATATAAATGAGATATAAGTGAAAGATGGTGGGGTAGTATGACGAAAAGAGATTATTTAATAAAACCGCTTGTAGGTGAAAACTATCCAATAATTGATCGAGGAGAAACTATCTACTTATGGGACAAGCAAGGTAAGAAGTATATTGATGGTTCTTCAGGTGCTGTAGCGGCAAGTATTGGTCATGGCGTAAAGGAAATAGTTGATGAAATGGTAAAGCAGGCGAATAAAGTTGCGTTTGTTTACAGATCGCAGTTTACTAGTGAAGCTGCGGAATTATTAGCAGAAAAGATAGGTCAACTCACCCCAGGGGATTTAAACTGGAGTTTTTTTGTTAATAGCGGTACAGAAGCAACTGAAACGGCTATGAAAATGGCAATTCAACATTTTCAAGAAAAAGGAATTCAGACAAAAACTAAAATAATTTCGAGAAGTATGAGCTATCATGGTATTACGATGGGAGCCTTATCTATGTCGGGACATCCTTTAAGAAGGAAACGTTTTACTAGCTTACTAGCCGATTATCCAATGGTAGAAGCGCCATATTGTAAAAGATGTCCATACGAATTAGAACCTGGAAAGTGTGGCTTACTATGTGCTACTTCACTTGAGCGTTCCATTCAAAAATTAGGGTCTGAAAATGTAGCTGCTTTTATCGCCGAACCGATCGTTGGTGCAGCAGGTGCTGCGTTAACACCTCCGAAAGGATACTATGAAAAAATAAAAGAAATTTGTGAAAAACATGATGTACTATTTATTGCAGACGAAGTGATGACAGGAATTGGAAGGACCGGAGAAATGTTTGGAATTAATCATTGGGAATGTGTGCCCGATTTATTAGTTCTTGGAAAAGGATTGGCAGCCGGATATACACCGATTGCAGTTGCTATCGCAAGTGACCGTGTCATGCAACCGATATTAGAAGGAAGTCGTCTAGTTATGAGCGGACACACATTTAGTGCAAATCCACTTTCTGCAAATATAGCTTTAGCCGTTTTAAATTATGTTGAGAAAAATGGATTAGTACAAAATTCTAAAGTACAAGGTGAAAAAATAAAATTAAAACTAAAAGAGTGGCAGAAAATTTATCCTTTTTTGTTTGATATCCGAGGAGAAGGATTACTGATTGGTATTGAAATAAATGAAGAATTTTTTAACTGTAAAAGTGTAACAAATCGTGTCATTGAGATTGCGAAAGATAAAGGTTTATTGTTATACCCTTCTGTAAGTGGACCATATGGAAGATCTGAAAATAGTTTCTTGCTTTCTCCACCTTTAGTCATAACTGATGCACAAGTTGATGAATTGCTAACTTTATTGATGGATGTATTTATTGAGCTAAATAAAGAGGCGAAGGGGACAAAATAATGGCAATTAATACTTTCAGAAAAATCATAAGTATTGAGGAAGCCTTACAATATTTTAAAGATGAGATGGTTTTAATGTTTGGTGGGTTTGGCGGTATTGGTAACCCACCTACATTAATACAAGGCATTTTAGAAAAGGGGTTTAAAAATCTTACTTTAATAGGTAATGATACTGGGTTTCCTGATGTTGGAATCGGACAGTTAGTGACAGCTAAACGAGTAAAAAAAATGATTACAACTCATATAGGATCAAATCCTAATGCCGGAAAGCAAATGACTGATGGTACGTTAGAAATCGAATTTAGTCCTCAAGGCACTTTTATTGAACGTATTCGAGCGGGTGGCGTTGGATTAGGCGGTGTATTAGTAGATATTGGGATTGATAGTGTCATTGATGTTGATAAACAGAGAGTGAATGTATTTGGGAAGGAATATTTAGTTGAAACACCTCTTATTTCTGATGTCTCAATTGTATATGCGAAAAAGGCTGACCCATTTGGAAATTTAGTATTTGATAAAAGTGCTCGAAATACAAATCCATATGTAGCGATGGCTGGAAATATAACAATTGCAGAAGTTGAGGAAATTGTACCTTTAGGGACATTAGAACCTGAGGAGATTATTGTACCAGGGGCATTTGTAAATCACATCGTTCAATCGGAAGGAGTGAATTGGAAGTGGGTTTGGGAAAAATAAATCCTCGTGAAATGATGGCAAAACGAGCAGCTAAAGAAGTAAAGAATGGTATGATTGTCAATCTTGGGATTGGAATTCCTTCACTGATCCCAAATTACTTATCTGATGATTGCAATGTTATGTTTCATGCAGAAAATGGTGTATTAGGGTTAGGGCCTACTCCTCAAAAAGGTGAAGAAGATGAGAATTTGTGTAATGCAGCAGGATTACCAGTTACATTAATTCCAGGCTCCAGTTATTTTGATAGTAGTATTGCTTTTGCCATTATTCGAAAAGGTTTATTGGATTTAACAGTACTTGGTGCACTAGAAGTTAGTAAAAATGGTGACTTAGCAAACTGGATTGTTCCTGGAAAAAGAGTACCTGGAATTGGTGGAGCAATGGATTTAGCCCAAAAATCAAAAAAAGTAATCGTCTTAATGAACCATACAAATAAAAATGGTGACCCAAAAATAGTTTCAGAATGTACACTTCCTCTTACATCGCCAAAATGCGTGGATTTAATTATTACAGAAATGGCTGTAATTGAAATTAAGAAAGAAAGCGGAGAGCTTTGGTTAAATGAAGTTATGTCTCCATATTTAGTTAGCGATGTAATTGAGAAAACAGGTGCCCCACTTTTTGTGAATCCAAATGTCATTGTTCATCGTTGGGAGTGATTAAAATTGGATTTAAAAACAAAAATTAATGAATATATTACTAAAAATAAGAGCAAGGCAATTGAGTTACTTCAAGATCTTGTTCGTGAAAAAAGTGTATCAGGAAATGAAGCGAGTGCCCAAACTATTGTCACAAATTATTTACAGAATCTCGGATTAGAAATTGATAAATGGGAGCCTTCGATTGATGAATTAAATAAATCATCGTATTTTATTTCGGAGAGAAGTTCATTCAAAAACAGTCCCAATATTGTCGCAACTTTAAAAGGAACAGGAAATGGTCGATCAATTATTCTAAATGGACATATTGATGTTGTTCCAGAAGGAGAAATAAGTAGCTGGGATTGTCAGCCGTATAGCGGTGATATAGTAGGAAACCGATTATATGGCCGAGGGACGACTGATATGAAGGGTGGCAATGTATCTGCACTTTTAGCGATTGAAGCAATAAAGAAATCAAAAATTCGTCTTAAAGGTGATGTTTATTTTCAAAGTGTAATAGAAGAAGAGAGTGGAGGGGCAGGGACATTAGCTGCTATATTACGTGGCTACGTTGCAGATGCTGTCCTAATTCCAGAACCGACTAAAACGAAAATATTTCCAAAACAGCAAGGCAGTATTTGGTTTCGTGTAAATGTAAAAGGTAAAGTTGCCCATGGTGGAACAAGATATGAAGGTGTTAGTGCAATTGAAAAAAGTATATTAGTTATAAACCATATTAATCAATTAGAAAAAGTACGTAATTTAAGATTACTAGATGACCCTTTATACAAAAATGTGCCGATTCCCATTCCAATTAATATCGGAAAAATAAAAGGCGGAACTTGGCCTTCCTCTGTTTCAGATTTAGTTACACTTGAAGGAAGATTAGGAGTGTCACCAAACGAAAAAATAGAAGAAGCTAAACTTGAATTAAAGAAATGGCTAAAAACACTTTCTTTAATTGACGACTGGTTTACTGAGCATCCAGTTGAAGTTGAATTTTTTGGTGCAAGTTGGTTACCAGGAAGTATTGATCTACAACATCCATTTATGGAATCTCTGAAAAAATCTTTTCAGCAAGTATATAATAAAGAGCCCATCATTGAAGCATCCCCATGGGGAACGGACGGCGGATTATTTACACAAGTAAAACAAATACCTACAATCGTATTTGGCCCAGGAGAAACAAAAGTTGCACACTATCCAAATGAGTACATCGACTTAGATGAAATGTTTCGTTGTGCGGAAGTAATTGCCAACACATTACTTGATTGGTGTGGTGTAGTTGACTAATGAATTATTTTATTAACGCTAAGTATAATGCGATAATTTGTCTAAATTATTTTCTTGGAAATAAAATTGATTTTATATATAAACAAAAGTTGTTACTATATGAAAACGTAAAAGTAATGTAATTGAACCTTGGATAGGACTCTAAGGTTCTTTTGTTTTTGGTAAAAACTATGATCGTATATCAAATGATAGAGATTAATCACAATAAATGGAAGTTAATGTACCTTGACTCTTTAGTAGAATCAGGAGATTTTAGGATAAAGATAATATGAGATCGATTCCAAACTTTTTTAGGTATTATGAACGTAATAAAAGTTATAAGAAACACGAGCATAATGAAATTGAACATTTTTATCACCTATTCCTTAGATCGTTTATTTTACTGAAAGAATTTAACGAACGAAATTTTATTATTTTTTATTATAACTTAACGAACAGTAGTTGTAACTTGGGGGAATATCGGCAGTTTCTACTAGAAAATTAACTTGAAGACTCTATTTAAATAAAATTGAGTCACTGTTAATTGATTTCCATAAATGTTTATTCTAATTTAAATTTTCGAAAAATAGTATAGAAAATGAGAATGATAATTGTTATCATTAATTTTGTAACAACAATAATGATACCTAAGGAGATGCTTATGGAAAAACAATTAGAGCTTCAATTTGAAAATTTCGAGAGACTTCAGTCTCAATGTAAAACGCTGATGATCAGTTCAATGGATGATAAAGGGGAGCCACATGTCAGTTATTCGCCATTTATTATTCATGAGGGAGAATTCTATATTTTCATTAGCAAAATAGCAGCACATTTTCAATACTTAGAAAATAATAAGCATGTTAGTATTATGATCATTGCAGATGAGGCAACTTCACCAATTTTATTTGCTAGAGAGCGAATTCGTTATAAATGTACTCCTGAGTTCGTAGGGAATGTGGACAAAGAACATATCTTCGAAAAATTCGTAGAGAATCACGGGGAACAGATGATAAAAGTTTTAAGAGGCATTGATTTGTCATTATTTAAGCTTACACCAATAGAAGGACGCTATATCGCTGGATTCGGGCAAGCTTTTGATATTAACCCGATTGAAGGAACTTTTATTCAAATAGACCCTTCGAAAATGAACCATTAATCGAATAGCCCGTTATGAATAAAAAGTAACGGGCTTTTGCATAATATAAGAATTTGAGTATTGTTTTTCTATCTTAATTTGACAACCATTTTTAAATATTGGCTCTGTTATATTAAAATGTTGATTTGTAAACATAAGAAAAAGACCACATTTTTATGGTCGAACGTGACGAGTATAGTTGCATAAGTAGTTATTACGTTTTTTAATTTTTAATCCAAGTTAGCATACGTAGGATTAGAAAAGGTTCAAACCAAGTAATCAATAAAAATATGATAAAAAACGAAGATACTGCAAAAAATTTAGAGTTCCCTCTTTCTCTTTTGGAAATTGCAATAAAGCCACAAATCGCCCCAAATAATAACAATAAAAAACCAATTAAAGCAATAAGTTCGTTGAAGCCTGGAACCACATAAATTATTCCAAACAAAAACAATCCAATGATTAATAATATTAGTGAAATTGTGCTGAAATTTTTCATAGTTTCACCTCTTAACTAATAATAATTTTTTATGTTAGCTACTTAATATATTAACATATATTTCCATTTTATTGTTATACTTGTGCAACTAATCTGGCATTTAGTAGAACAAGAAAATCAATAATCTACTTTAACAGAGAGCTAAAATAGTAAAAGATGTCTTTTGATCATGTTTAATTTAAAGAAATATCTACACATTAATGTTAAAAATACTACAAATCATGATAGATAAAATGGAATTTGGAACACTAAATAGTAAAAAGTAAAAGTGAGGAGTTTTATGAGAAAAATTTCTTTATTTTTTCTATGTCTATTTTTGTGCATTCAGGTGCCTGCAAAGACGAGTGCAGCAGGAAAAATTCCAATTTTAATTTATCATTCCATCGATGAATTTACAGGGCACGGAGTAAGTGCTTTGTTTGTCACACCCGAGAATTTCGAAAAACAAATGATTTATTTACGTGATCATGGTTTTACACTATTAACCTTTGAACAATGGGGAGAACGTAATAATGTAAAGAAGCCAATATTTATAACGATAGATGATGGATATAAAAACAACTTAAATGTATTTAAAATTTTTCAGAAATTACAATCTGATACGTTCGAGCCTAGAGCAACTATATTTGCGATTTCTGATTATATTGGATATCCGGATCGTCTTTCTAGCACGGATTTAAAAAAACTGTCCGATTCACGGATGTTTTCAATTCAATCGCACACTGCAACACATCCTGATTTAAGAAAAATAACAGACTATAACCATGAGTTAAAAGATTCAAAAGATAAAATTCAAACAATTACTGGTAAGCCAGTCATCGCTTTATCTTATCCCTATGGTAATTATAATGATAAAGTAATTGAAGAAACGAAAAAGTATTATAAATATGCAGTGGCAACCGAACCTAAATATTATATGGAACAAGGTACAAAGAATGAAAACTACCGTTTACCTAGAATCTATATTAAGTATGATACTACTATGGATGAATTTGCTAAACTTGTAGAAGGACAAGCTAAAGTGATTTTTAATTTTCGTGAAGTTGAGCCTATTTATGAAAATTGAATGATATGTCTTAAGGGGCATATAGTACACTTTAATAATAGTTCTAATAATAGTGTTAAATGAGGCCATCCTAAAAGTCAGCTTTACAGACAAATAGGTGGCCTTTATTTAATTTCGAGATGTAATGTTGATCTTAATCTGTCTTGGAGTAAAGTGGGGGTATTTTAGCGGCGTTTTTCAATTAGCGTTGATTTTATCATCTTCATTTGTATATATTTAGTGGATTTTTTTACCTTTTTAGTTGTTTTAGAAAGAGTTAGTGCAAATATTTTGATTTTCTATCTTTGTATATCTACTTTTGAACAATTATTCAGGTTAGATACCCTAACCGGTATGGGTAATATTCTATCAAATATGGGATTCTAGGGAATTTAATTGCAGTTTCGTTGATTTTAATTAAAGTTTCATTTTTTTTATTTGCAGATTCTCAATTTTTATTAGCACTTTGGCCTTAATTTGCACTTCAGCCGTTAATTTCAGTTTTACTGGTTTTATTTGCACTTGGTCTTTGATTTCAGCCACTTTTCTTAATATTATATTGGGGCACCTCCATTTTTTGTTTAAGCAAGAGTGTCTCACTAAAGTGAATTTTAGAGATTTAAAAATGGAACTGAAATATTTTTAGAAAATTTAGAATTTAATCTTGAATAAAAGAATAAACTTCAATATAATAAAAAAAAAGGATATCCTTCATAAATTGGATAGGAGAATTGCAATGGAAGAATTAAAGCAAAAAGTTCAAGATGAATTCGATAATTTTTCGAAGGGGTTAAAAAAGGTCGCAAAATATTTCCTTGCAAATCCGGAAGACTTCGCAATGGATTCAGGTGTTCAAGTTGGACAGAAGATTAATGTAAGTGAAACAACCGTTATTCGATTTTGTCATGCTCTAGGTTATAGTGGTTTTAGCGCATTACAAAAGGATATTCAGACTCGACTGTTAAATCGTAAAAGCACATTGGTTGAATACCATTCCATGAAAAATAAGATGGACATGGATCGAGATTTTTCTAAGAAAATGATGCATAAGGATGCAGAATTAATATTGCAAACTGCTGAAGGACTAAATGAAGAAGAGTTTAATTTGGCAGTAGAGCGATTAAGTCAATCTGAAAGGATACTTGTTTCTGGTACCCGTTCTTCTCATGCAATGGCGCATTGGTTTTCGTTTGCGCTTGAACTAATCCGAGGGAATGTTAGGATGTTTCGACCAGATACGGATGATATTGTTTTACGCATTGGTGAAATGAATGAAAATAGTACGTTTGTGGCGTTTTCTTTTCATCGCTACGCATTAGAAACAATTAATATGGCTAGAGAGGCGAAATTACGAGGTGCGTTTGTGATTAGTTTTACAGATTCCGAGGTTGCACCGATTCGTGAGTATACTGATGTATTATTTACTGTTCAGCTACCGATCAAGTCAACTCTGGATGTTAGTCCGGCAGTTTTTTCTCTTATGAATTCCTTACTTGGGGGAGTTGTCGTAAAAAATTCTGATCAGTTTATGAAGCGTACAAAGGCATATGAGAATTTTCATTTGCACCATTTCTTTGGGGAATAAAAGCTTTTCCTCTTATTTTTATAAAGAAAGTGGGTATAGGAATGTTTCAAATTAAACGATTGGAGGAAATTGGTGAAATAGAATCCATTCAACAAATTGAAAAAGAAGTGTGGAATATGTCACCAATACCCATTCATCAAACGTACACAGCATCTCATAATGGTGGGCTGATTTTAGGAGCTTTTCACGAAAATCAATTAATAGGGTTTCAATATAGCTTTCCGGGATTTATGGACGGGAAATCCTATTTATGTTCACATATGTTAGGGGTTTTGCCTACTTATCAAAAAAGTGGGCTGGGTAAAAAGTTGAAAGAGGCACAGCGGGATTATGCTCTAGAAATGGGCTATTCATTAATTGTTTGGACATTTGATCCATTAGAGAGTGTTAATGCCTACTTAAACTTACATAAGCTAAAGGGGATTGGCGCATCATACATTGAAAATCATTATGGCGAGATGACTGACTCGCTAAACAAAGGATTGCCTACAGATCGTTTTTTAGTAGAGTGGTGGATTCGTAGTGATCATGTATGTAAGCCTACAAGCAGGGTTGACTTAAAAGGCTACAAACCATTAGTAGAAACAAAGCTTGATAACTTTGGTTTTCCAACAATTAGCAGGGAATTTGAAATCAATTTAACGGAAGATATTTATGTAATTCCAATCGCTGAAGACTTTCAACAAATAAAAAATAAACAGCCTGAGCTTGCGAAAGAATGGCGGTACAAAACAAGAAATTGGTTCCAAACCTTGTGTGAAAATGGCTTCGCTGCAAGTGATGTTATTCGAAATCCAGAAGGAAGAGTAAGTTACTATATTTTTGAAAAACGTAGAAATTTATCTCTTTAAGCTTCCAAACTCTTTATAGGAGGAGAGATTTTCGTGGTTAATTTTCAAAATAGTGCATTAACGATTGATGGACACTTTGATATTTTAATGGATGTCCAGGTCCAACGGGAAAAAGGAAGAAAGAAAGTAATTGAAACAGATTATTACCCTAGGTTTGTAAAAGGCGGCATTAATGTCATTATCGCTGCCATCTTTATAGACAGTGCATTTTTGCCAGAAATGGCTCTTCGCAAAGCACTAAGCCAAGTAAGTGCGCTTTATGAAGAAGTACAGGAGTCTCCTGATAAATTAATGATTTGTTATAACGGAGCCGACATGGATCTTGCGAAGGAACAAGGAAAGATTGGTTTCTTACTTTCCATTGAAGGAGCAGAACCGTTAGGAACAGATCTTAGTTTATTACGAGTTTTCTATGAATTAGGCGTTCGTAATCTAGGATTAGTTTGGAGTAGGAGAAATGCAGTAGGGGATGGGAGTTTCTTTCAACCGGTCCCTGAAGGACGAAAGGGGGGGATATCAAGCTTCGGAGTTAAGGTGATTAAAGAGGCAGAAAGGCTTGGTATTTCTATTGATGTTTCCCACTTAAATGATGAAGGCTTCTGGGATGTCATTGAAATTTGTGAAACGCCAGTTATTGCGTCCCATTCCAACGCACGTTCTATTTGTTCAACAATGAGAAATCTGACCGATGAACAAATGATGGCAATTGCTTCCACAAATGGTGTAATAGGGATTAATGCTGCTAGTATGCTAGTTTCGGAAGACGATTCTAAAGGCAACATTGTGCAGCTCGCTAATCACTTAGATCATCTTGTGGATGTAGCAGGTATTGAACATGTTGGAATAGGGTTAGACCTTTGTAATGACTTTATGAAATATTTATCACCAGATGATTTAGCAAGTTTGCCAAGAGTACCATTTGATGTGATAGATGGACATGACAAGTTACCTCTTTTTATCGAAGAGTTAATGAATCGTGGGTATAAGGATGGAGAAATATTAGCAATATTAGGAGGTAATTTTAGAAGAATTTATTAAATAAAGTGGAAGGTTTTTACAAAAACAGTTCACTTTCATAGGAGGTTTTAGAATGACTAATAGTCCAATTACAATTCGGCAAATTACGTTGCACCGATTAAACATGAAGTTAAATGCTCCTTTCACTACAAGCTTTGGTACCTTTGAAGATAAAGAGTTTTATATTATTGAAGTGGAGGATGAGTTCGGGAACGTTGGGTTTGGAGAATCTGTAGCCTTTTCTAGTCCTTGGTATAGTGAGGAAACGGTTAAAACGAATAAACATATTATGGAAGATTTTCTCATTCCGTTATTGTTTGAGGCTCCAATTCATCACCCAGATGAAGTGTCTGAACGTTTCCAAGCGATCAGAAAAAATAACATGGCAAAGGCTGGACTAGAAGGAGCAGTTTGGGATCTTTATGCTAAAAGACAAAAATTACCACTCTATAAAGCACTTGGTGGAAATAAAGACCAAATCGATGTTGGAATTAGTATCGGTCTTCAGCCAACAGTAAAAGGACTTCTTCAACTGGTGGACTCTCATGTCGAGGCTGGTTACAAACGAATAAAATTAAAAATTAAACCTGGGTCTGATTATGAAATGTTAAAGGAAGTAAGAAGGGAATTTCCAACTATTTCAATGATGGCTGATGCAAATTCTGCTTATACTTTAGCCGATATAGAGATATTAAAAAAACTCGATGAATTTAATTTAACGATGATTGAACAGCCGTTAAGTCATGATGATATTATTGACCATGCCAAATTGCAGCAACAGCTAGTGACGCCTATTTGTTTGGATGAAAGTATTCATTCACTAGAAGATGCTAGAAAAGCGATTGAGTTAGGTAGCTGTCGAATTATTAATATTAAAATTGGACGTGTTGGCGGACTGACTGAGGCAAAAAAAATACACGATTATTGTTTAATGAAAGGTATACCTGTTTGGTGCGGAGGTATGCTAGAAGCGGGTATTGGTCGTGCTCATAATATCGCCTTAACGACATTAGATCAGTTTATTTTACCTGGGGATACTGCGGCATCAGCAAGTTACTGGGAACGAGATATTATTGATCCTGAAGTAATTGTAGATCATGGAGTTATTCATTTACCACAGAAATATGGTATTGGCTATGACATAAATCGAGAGGCATTAGATTACTATTGCGTCGAAAAAAATGTATTCCTAGAATCGAATTACAATGTGAAAACTTAAAATTTCGAAAAGTCAGAAAATATAATTGACTAGAAATTCTAAGAGACTATATAATAGGTCAAAAGGAAATACTTTATAATTTATGAAAATGAAGTGTTTGCTTTTTTATAGTGATACTTAATGGTTTAATCAAGTTAAAAATACAACTAATTATCTTATCAAATAACCTACTAATCATCTAATCATCTAATCATCTAATCAGCTAACCTCAAAAAAATCTTACTTTAGTACAAGTAACGTTCCTACCCATTCATTCAAGAATCGATCACCAATAAGAAAATAACTTAAACTCTAGTAGTCACACCTAAAGTTAATTAATTTTAGGTTTAATAAAATAATATTAAGGGAGAGTGCTGTAATGGGACACAATGTATTGAAAAAAGTAAAAGAGTTTGAAGGGTATTGTAATGAAATCGTAGAGAAGTATCAAATTCCTGGGTATATGATTGGTCTAGCAAAAAATGGTGAACTTTTCTATAAAAGCGGTTTCGGTTTCCGTGATAAAGAAAATGAGTTACTTTTATCCTCTGACACAGTACTTGGAATTGGCTCGGTCACTAAATCTTTTACTTGTGTAGCCATTCTCCAATTACAAGAGGCAGGGAAATTATCGGTTCAAGATCCTATTATTAAATATTTACCTGAGTTTAAGACAAGCAATGATGAATATACAAAACTGATGACGATCCATCATTTTATGACACATTCAGCCGGGCTTCCACCAATTCCAAGTCTTTATGGTGCTATGAGTAAAACGCTAGCGTTAGATCCAAAATTTGATGACGGCAAAGAGGAAGAAAAGTCTCCTGAAATTCCATACATTTCTACATACGAGGAATTAATGGAATCGATCGCTAAGGGAGAATATGCTCTTCTTGGTGCTCCTGGTACTGAGTTTAGTTATTCTAATGATTGTTATGCCCTGCTTGGAGCTGTTGTAGAAAGAGTTAGCGGTATTACTTATGAGCAGTACATGAAGGATTATATTTTAGAGCCAGCTGGCATGAAAAATAGTGTCTTCCATCTTCATGAATTGGATGGGCATGAAGATATTTCTAACTTATATGCTTCTAGAAAAGTAGATGACGAGACGATTGTGTTTGAGTCAAATAATCCATGGGATGCACCGTCGATGCGTGCAGCAGGATTCTTAAAATCAACAGTAAACGATATGCTTAAATATGCAGAAATCTTCCGAAATGAAGGCAAAGTAGGAGATGCTCAAATTTTAACTCCTGAGAGTGTTGAAGCTATGACTACTCCTTTTATCCAATGCGGATATACTGAATTCTATGGCTACGGAGTAATGATTCATCCAGATTTCTATGGATATAAACTTGTTGAACATGGCGGTTCTATTAAAGGGGTATCAGCTCAACTGAATATTATTCCTGAGTTAGGTTTAACTGGTTTTTCGAATGCTAATTTAATAGGTGTTCCTTCTAAGAAACTTTTAAATAGTGCCTTTGCAGATTATTTGGAAAAACCAATAAGATCTTCAAACTTAAACGTGGCGGAAATAAATTTAAATGTAGAACAATTACAAGAATATGTAGGGAAATATGTTTCTGGTGAGGGCGGTAAGGTTGAGTTTTCAATCAATGATGAAGGAAAACTTTGCGCTCAAATGGAAGGGATGGTAGACTCGCTCGTTAAACCGATTGAGGAAGATTGGTTCTTATTTGAAATGAGAGAAGATGAATATTCAATTCAATTTAAAAGAGACGAAGAAGGAAAAATTAGTCGTTGTGTATTTGGATTCAGACAATTAGTAAAAACGGAATAAGGAGGCTAGTCAATTGCGTACAAAAACTGCACGTAAAATATTCCCAAGATTCGCACTATTATCAGTGAGCGTTCTTACTATTTTTGCAATGACTGCATGTAATTCTACTGACCAAGCATCGACGAATAAAAAGAATAATGCGACAACTGCTTTAACTTCTCCACAAACAGGTGGAACAATTACGGTTGGGCTTTCGCAGGAACCAGATACGCTTGATATTCAAAAAACAGCAATGAGTACAGCTGATGAAATTTCAAATCGTTTAGGAAATACGCTTTTAACACTTGATCCAAAAACGAATGAAATTGCTCCAGGTCTTGCAGAAAGCTACCAAGTATCTAATGATGGTAAATCGATTACGTTTAAAATTCGTCAAGGTGTTACCTTCCATGATGGAACACCTTTAACATCGAAGTCATTTAAAGAAACATTTGACCGTATGTTAAATCCAGCTACTGGTGCGCCTTTAGTTAGCTTTTTAGCTGGTGTAAAATCGGTTTCGACTCCAGATGATCAAACATTAGTCGTTGATTTGGCACAACCATCGGCACCATTTTTAAATAACTTAACGACTGGATTTTTACAACCATTATCGTTATCCGCTATCAATAAAGGTGGAGCTAATTATGGAAGGAACCCTGTCGGAGTTGGTCCTTGGAAGTTTGAGAAATGGGAAACAGGACAATCTGTTACATTAGATCGAAATAATGACTACAATTGGGCGCCATCCTTCTTTGCAAATAAAGGAAAGGCTTACCCAGATAAATTAGTTTATAAATTTATTACGGATCCACAAACAATGCTTGCTGCTCTTGATAGTGGCTCGATTGATGTTCTAGTAAATGCGGCTCCAAAAGATGCTGAAAGATATCGCAAGAATGATAAGTTCCAAGTCCTAGATGCTGATCAACAAGGGCTAGGATTATTCTTAGAGATGAATCTTGATAATGAACTGTTAAAGGACAAAAATGTGAGAACAGCATTGAACATGGCTATTAACAAAGATGCCATTATTAAAGCAGCTCTTAATGGTGAAGGAACAGCGGCATATGGACCACTTTCATCTTCTATTTTTGGATATGATCCGAATGTGAAAGATTACGGCATTAAATACAATAAAGACGAAGCGATCAAATTATTAGAAAGCTCAGGCTGGAGTAAAAATAGCCAAGGTATTATGGAGAAAGACGGAAAGAAACTAGAGTTTGATCTTTCAGTCTATAGTACACAAAGTCAAGCTGCACAAATCGTTCAAGCGATGTTAAAGGATATTGGTATTACCATTAATATTAAACAAATGGAAACAGCAACTTTAATCCAAAAAGCATCTAAAGGAGAATTTGATCTGTCATTCTTAAGTTATTCTTACTCAGATCCTGACATTCTTTATATGCTATTCCATTCAAGTCAAATTGGTGGATTAAATCACATTCGAGTGAAAAATTCAGAGCTTGATGCTTTATTAGAAAAAGGTAGAACAACTACCAATGCTGATGAAAGAAAACAGGTTTATGCTGACGCTCAAAAGTTGATTGTTGAAAATGCTTACTGGGTACCAATTTATTCTCCTAAAGTATTTTATATTGTCAATAAGAGGGTACATGATATTAAACTTCAGTCAACAAATATACTTTTAAATGATAGTTGGGTGAATAAGTAATGACTCAATACATTCTAAACCGGATCGTTTCAGCCATCATTGTTATTTTTGGTATCTCGATACTCTCCTTTTTTCTAATACACTTGATACCTGGAGATCCAGTCAAAATAATGCTCGGTTTAAATGCTTCACCAGAACAAGTAGCAAAACTAACACACCATTTGGGGCTGGATAAGCCCCTTTTGGTTCAGTATTTACAATACATTAATAATGTTTTTCACGGCGATTTTGGGACTTCCCTGAAAACAGGTAGACCAGTATTGACTGAGATTTTAGATCGTTTCCCTGAAACAATAAAGTTAGCAGCAACTGGGATGGTATTTGCCGTCATAATTGGAATCGCGTTAGGTATTTTAGCAGCAAAATACAAGGATACGATAATCGATACATTTTGTACCGGCCTAGCAACCTTAGGTGTATCTATTCCTAGCTTTTGGTTAGGAATCTTATTAATTTTAGTATTTTCTGTAAAGTTAAGCTGGTTTCCGATTGCTGATGGAACTGGACTCAGATCACTCATTCTACCTGCTATTACTTTAGGAGTAGTCATGTCAACTATGATTAGTAGATTAACTAGAAATGGAATGGTGGAGGTTCTATCGAATGACTTTATTCGTACTGCACGCTCGAAAGGTTTAGAGGAACGTCATATATTATTCCGCCATGCCTTTAGAAATGTGCTTATTCCAATTATTACGGTCATTGGATTGCAAATAGCAGCTCTACTTGGTGGTACAGTAATTATCGAGCAAGTCTTTAATTGGCCTGGTTTAGGTACACTTTCCATTGGTGCGATTATGTCAAGGGATTTTCCGATGATTCAGGGTACTGTTTTATTTATGGGAGCTGTTTACGTTAGCGTTAATATATTAGTAGACATCGTTTACAGTTTAATCGATCCACGTGTTAAATTGAATGAAAAGGGTGAAGGGTAATGGCAAAATTGAGTGAGGCATATAAACCAATTGAGGCTCCCACTCTACGTAGGACACCTAAACTTATTAAACTCACAACTTTCCATAAAATTCTTAGCTATAAGCGGGCCAAATATTGTTTGATTTTTTTACTATTAATTGTTTTAATTGGCATTTTTGCTCCAGTCATTGCACCGTATAATCCTGAGAAGCCTTTCTATGATGCCATTTTACAAGCTCCAAATAAGGAGCACATTTTTGGAACGGATTCACTAGGAAGGGATGTATTCTCAAGGCTAGTTTATGGAGTTCGCGTTACTCTAACTGTTTCCACACTTGCTTTAGGTATCACTTTAGTCGCTGGTACGTTTATCGGGTTAATTAGCGCTTATATCGGTGGGCTTGTGGATAACGTTTTAATGCGGATCATGGATGTATTGTTAGCTTTACCAAGTATTGTTTTAGCTCTTGCAATTGTTGCAATCTTAGGTCCAAGTCTAACAAATGCCATGATTGCAGTTGGAATTGCTTCAATACCGGGCTTTGCCAGATTAACTAGAGGTGCTGTATTGACGGTGAAATTTTCAGATTTCGTCGAAGCAAGTCGTTCGATTGGAAGCTCAAATAGCTGGATTTTGAGAAGACAAATTTTACCTAATATTTTTGGGGTTCTACTTGTTTATACAACATTATTTATCGGAGTTGCCATTTTAGATACAGCTGGACTTAGTTTCATCGGACTCGGTGCCCAACCGCCGACGCCTGAATGGGGAACCATGCTTAGTGAAGGGAAGCAATATATTAATGACGCTTGGTGGCTAGCAACATTTCCTGGTCTAGCGATTACGGCTGTTGTGTTTTCGGTTAATTTCTTAGGTGATGTTTTAAGAGATGTATTTGATCCAAAAGCATCAAGGTAACGAGAAGGAGAGGGCGATTATGTCTAATGTACTAGAAGTAAGAGGCCTTACCACAGAATTTAAAAGTAAGCACGGTTCACTTAAGATTATAGAGAACATTGACCTTACTGTAAAAAAGGGCGAGATACTAGGAATAGTTGGGGAATCGGGCTGTGGAAAGAGTGTGACTTCTCTTTCGATTCTTCAGCTATTAGATAAAAAGGCTAAAATTACTAGTGGAAGCGTTACATTTAATAATAGTAACTTAGTAGATAAATCTGAAAAAGATATGAGGAAAATAAGAGGAAACGAAATATCTATGATTTTTCAGGATCCTATGACCTCTCTTAATCCTGTTTTGACGATTGGAATCCAAATAGGCGAAGTGATTCAAAAGCATCAAAAATTAACTGGATCAAATTTAAAGGAAAAGGTTGTCCATTTATTAAAATTAGTTGGAATACCACGTCCAGAAGCCATCTATCACGAATACCCACACCGTTTATCGGGAGGAATGAAGCAACGTGTAATGATTGCCATGGCTATATCTTGTAATCCATCACTTTTAATTGCTGATGAACCAACCACTGCACTTGATGTAACAATTCAAGCTCAAATATTAGCATTACTTAAATCCCTAAAAGATGACTTACATATGTCGATCTTGCTTATTACACATGATCTTGGAGTAGTAGCAGAGATGTGTGATCGAGTAGTGGTTATGTACGCTGGACAGGTTGTGGAAACAACGGATACAAGAACACTATTACGTAATCCTAGGCATCCTTATACCATCGGATTGATTCAATCCACTCCGCATCAATCTAAAGGCGAGAATCGTCTTAAATCGATTCCAGGTCAAGTTCCAACTCCTGACAACTATCCAAAAGGTTGTCGTTTTGCTGACAGATGTCCAAAGGTGTTGGGAATATGTAGAACTAGCCTTCCACCACTTATCGAAGTTGATGACCAAACATCTTGCAGATGTTGGTTGTTACAACAAAAGGAGACGTTCGTATGACAGCCCCCCTCTTACAAGTGAAACAGTTAGAAAAAAAGTTTAAGGCCAATAAATCCTGGTTTAAACCTCCGCAATATGTACGTGCAGTAAATGGGGTTAGCTTGTATTTAAATCAGGAGGAGACGCTTGGGATTGTTGGTGAATCCGGTTGTGGAAAGTCAACAACTGGTAGATGTTTATTACGCCTTACCCAGCCCACGAGCGGAGAAGTAATTTTTCAAGGAACAGATTTACTTCAGCTTAGTAAAAAAGAAATGAATAAATATCGTAAGGATATTCAAATGGTATTTCAAGATCCAATGGCTTCCTTGAATCCAAAGCTGACAGTGAGAGAAATTCTTTCTGAGCCGTTAATAGCCAATCGTGTTCCAAGGAAAGAACATGATGATTTAATTAAACATACTCTTAGTTTAGTAGAACTATCTGAAAGCTATTTATCAAGATTTCCTCACGAACTTTCTGGGGGACAGCGTCAACGTATTGGAATTGCAAGAGCAATTATCATAAGACCAAAGATCGTCATTCTTGACGAACCTGTTTCAGCACTTGATGTTTCAGTTCAGTCCCAAATTCTTAATTTGCTACAAGACTTACAAGAAGAACTTGGTCTTTCGTATATCTTCATTTCACATGATTTAAGTGTAGTAGAACATATCGCTCATCGTGTTGGTGTAATGTATCTTGGGGAAATCGTGGAAATTGCAGATAAAGAACAATTATTTAAAAAGCCGCGACATCCATATACGCAAGCACTAATCTCGGCTATTCCAAAGACAGATCCAGACGATATTAAAGAGCGTATTATTCTTACTGGGGAGCTGCCGTCTTTAGACAACCCTCCTAGTGGATGTGCTTTTCATCAAAGATGCATTCATGCCATGGATTCCTGTAAAACTGTTAAACCTCAAATGCAAGAAGTAGAAGGAAGAAGAGTAGCTTGTCATTTATATAATGAAGAGAATAAAGGATGATGAACAGATAGTGAAGCCCAGTTAATTGGATTCACTTTCTTCATTTTGGAGGAGAGAAAATATGACTATAAGACTTACGAAACCAGAAGATATTTATCGTTTTGAATGGCCAAGCAATCCCGTGATATCACCTGATGGGAAACAAGTAATCTATGAAAAAACGAAAGCTTGTGAGAAAGAAAATGATTATAATACGCATTTGTTCTTAGCTAATATAGAAGGAACAATGGATCAGCAACTAACTACTAACGGAAAAAGTAACACCCAACCTATCTGGTCGTCAAACGGAAACACCATTGCATATCTTTCTAATCGAAGTTATGGTTCGCAAATTTGGCTATTATCACTAGACTCTAAGCAGGAGAGATGTCTTACAAAATTTAAATATGGTATTAGCTCAATTATTTGGTCACCAAATAGAGATATGATTTATGGTTTAGTACCAGTAGCACAAAACAAAGAAGTGGAAGTGTTTAATGAAAATATAAGTGAAGCCGAAGCCATTGATGAAATCAATGCTCGAAATAAACAGTGGCACGAAGGTTCGAAACGCTTCAACAAGCTTTATTACAAAAATGATGGGATTGGTCTTCAACCCCCCCACACTCGCCAGCTTGTTTCAATAAATGTCAAAACAGGGGAGTTCGAACAATTAACGAATAGACCACACCATATCTCAGAACCTACTATTTCACCGGATGGGAAATATATTGCTTTTACTTCTTCAAATGATGGAGAGAGTGGACTATATGGTAAAAGGATCTACACTATACCAGCACATGGTGGAGAAGAAAAATTGGTGTATCCAAAAGCAAATGCGCATTCGCCATCTTATTCACCTGATGGAAAGTGGATTGCGTATTTTTCCTACTATTATAATCAAATTCAATTACAACTAATTCCGGCTTATGGAGGAGAAGTTAGACATTTAAGTAAACAATATCATGATACGCTAGGTGATATGATTTTTACTGATATGCGCTTCCTAAAAAGTCCTTTGAAACCTCAATGGTCCAGAAATGGACAGTACGTATTTTGCCTAGGAACTCGAGAAGGCAGGAATGAAATTGTCCGATTTGCTGTGGATGATTCAGATGGAAGAGGTCGTATAGTAATTGGTGGAGATCGGACTATTTTTCATTTTTCTTATAATGGCGACCAAACATTTGTTTTAGCGTATTCGTCTTACGAACACCCTGGAAAAATTGCTGTCGTTAATGTTAAGAATAATACGGGATATCATTATATTAAGAGAGAACCAATGGAAGAATTTTCTATTCCAGAAGTACCATCCTTATTCACAAACGAAGTACGTATAGATGACTGTAATGATGCCTACATATCTGAGGTAAAAGTAGTCAAACCAAAAGTCTTTTCGTATCGTTCGGAGGATAAATGGCAGATTCAAGGATTTGTTCTTAAGCCAGCTAATTTTGAGGAAGGAAAAAAATACCCTGTATTATTAGATATTCATGGTGGCCCCCATTCTTCGTTCGGTTTTACATATTTTCACCAAATGCAACTATTCTCTGCACAAGGATTTGCGGTTGTTTACCTTAATCCACGGGGGACTTCTGGGTTTGGTGAAGATTTTACGAATGCAGTGTGTGGCGATTATGGCGGAAAGGATATGATCGACCTATTTAATGGGTTAAACGAGGCTTTACGTCGATTTGATTTTCTTGATAAAAACAAGGTGGCAGTCAATGGAATTAGTTATGGTGGATTTATGGTGAATTGGCTAATTACTCATACCGATCAATTTTTTGCTGCTGTATCAGAAGGTTGTATTTCAAATTGGATTTCAATGTATGGTACTAGTGATATCGCGCCGGAATTTATGGATGTAGAATTTCAAGGGAAAACGGATGTAGTATCACTTTGGAAACGCTCTCCACTTGCTTATGTGGAAAATGTGAATACACCACTTTTGCTTCTTCATAATGAGAGTGATTTAAGATGTCCAATCGAACAGGCGGAGCAGTTCTATTCACACATTAAGAGGAAGGGAGGAGAGGTGCAATTTGTCCGGGTACCGAACTCAAGCCATGCACTTCTTCAAATTGGGAAACCTACGTTGCGAATTCAAAGGTTAGAAGCCATGCTAGATTTTGTAACTTCACAGTTACAAGAATCATTATCAAAAGGGAGTTTGGCCATCCATGAATGAGATTAATACGTGGGTTTCTCAGCATGACGAGTCGATAAAGTCTACTTATCAGTATCTTCATAAACATGCTGAAATTAGTTGGAAAGAATTTGAGACAACTAGGTTCTTATGTGAACAATTAGAAAATTTGAATATACGATATGAAACGTTTGAGGACATTACCGGTGTCGTTGGATACTGGGGAAATAAAGAAGAAGGACCAACAATTGGGATCAGATCTGATATGGATGCTTTGTGGCAGCTAGTGGATGGAGAATGGAAAGCAAATCATTCCTGTGGTCATGACGCTCATATGACAATGGTACTTTATGCCATAACTTGTTTGAAGGAAATTGGATATGAACCTAAAGGATTAATAAAAATAATCTTTCAACCAGCCGAGGAAACTGGGAAAGGTGCACAAGCGATGATTGAAAGAGGGGTTCTAAATGACGTGAAACTTTTACTTGGTCTTCATGTGCGCCCTATTCAAGAATTGAAATTTGGAGAAGCGGCACCTGCTATCTATCATGGGGCTACAACTCTATTAAAAGGGACGATCAAAGGGAAACAGGCTCACGGAGCTAGACCGAATCTCGGAATAAATGTAGTAGATTCCCTTGGAGCAATCATTCAAGCAGTCAATGCGGTAAAGGTAGATCCATCTGTTTCTGCATCTGCAAAGGTAACAATGGTAACGGCTGGTGGAGATAATGTAAATATCATCCCAGATTTTGCTGAGTTCGGAATTGATGTACGAGCCGAACGAAATGAAATAATGAAAGAGTTAATCAAAGATATTGAACAAGCGGTTTTTGCAGCTGGAACGGCCAATCATGCAGAAGTTTTTATGGAAACCATTGCAGAAATGGTGGCTGCAGAAAAAAGTCAGTTGATGGAAAAGGTCGTAAAAGAGGCGATCGTGGAAGCAACCGGAATTGAAAGCTTAGCTCCAGCCGTTAACACACCTGGAGGAGAAGATTTTCATTTTTACAAAACAAATTTCCCTCATTTACAATTAACAATGGTAGGATTAGGAACAGACTTGAAGCCAGGCTTGCATCACCCGAATATGAGTTTTAATCTAGATTCTCTATCAAACGGTGTTAAAATCTTAAGTACGGCATTGATTAAGATGTTGGCGTTATAAAGTAACTTAGTGACGAATCTATTAAGTCTAATGATGCCGCTAACGTCCATACTTATGTAGTATTACTTGAGCCAAATTAAAACGCTTTTAATGTATTTCAATCCTATTGAAGAATTTACTTGGCTCGTTGAAGCATAGGCATAGGTTATTGTTGATTTTAGAAAGTGTGTGACTGTTTAACTTGAAAGAGGGTTTCTCATTCTTATGAGAAATCCTTTTTTTGATGAAACATTGATTAGATCCCATAGAAAATAATAGCTAGATAAAGTTTAGGCATATTGTGACATTTGGTGAAATTTCACGTACCAAATTTTATCTATTTTTAAGTACTTACTAATCAATATTGTATTTAAGTGTGGGAAAAATTACCTTTTTTTAACTTTGTCGATAAATAGGAGGTTTGTGAATAGTTTGACTCATGGTATGATATAGTAAGTGATAGATTAATGAGATAGAAAAGGTGATTAAATGAGAGCAAATCCATCTCAAAGACCATCATTAAAGATGAGGTCTGTATGGAGAATTACATCACTATTAAGTAGTATCTCTCTAGTTACATTACCAATTATCTATTATTTTCTTATGAGACATTTTTCACTTCCTTTCTTTATTTTAATGATTATTATAGCTGTCGTTATAGTGTTAATTCTTTTTTTAACTTTATTTTTCCCTACACTTAGATTCAAATATACTGCATATGAGATATATGAAAATGAGTTAGAAATTCAAAAAGGAATATTTGTTATTAAACGAATCGTTATTCCGATGGTCAGAGTTCAACACGTTACGACTGAGGTAGGACCAATACTACGTCGATACGGTTTATCTACAGTAAATATTTCCACGGCTGCCACCACACATGAAATTGAAGGCTTAGAACACCATGTCGCTGAAAAGCTTAGAGATAAAATTATCTACCTAGCAAGGATAAGTGATGACGATGTTTGAGCCAAAAAGACAACATCCAGCTTATATCCTAACCGTATTTTTAGAACAAATAAAAAACGTACTAATACCACTTATTATTCTTCTAATTTCAGGTGGTAAAGGGTCAATGTTTCAATATTTGTTTGCTGGAGTTCTAATTTTTTTTCCTGTTGCATCAGCGATCATTAAATGGTATCGCTTTACTTACTATATAACTGAAGAAGAGTTTCGAATTCGTTCAGGATTATTTGTAATTGAAAATACATTTATTCAAAAAGAACGAATCCAATCTTTTTCAATCAATGCTGGTTTTATTCAACAGCTTTTTAATGTTGTGAGTGTTCGAATTGAAACGGCTGGTGGAAAAAAAGCTGAAGGTATTTTAAATGCTATACCAAAAGAAGTGGCACTTTCATTAAAGAATGAAGTCTTAAGTTCTAAAAAGAAAAAAGTAGATTCGGTTGTAGCTGAGGGAAATAGTGTACAGGCAGAATCATTTGTTGATATTAGTTTAACAATTGAAACGAGAAAACTTTTTTTAGCTGGAATCACTTCATTTGAGGTTGGACTAGCTTTTGCCGTACTAGCATCGTTATTTTCACAAATTGAGGACTTGCTTCCACATAGTATATATGTAGCAATATACAATCAAATTCAATCGTTTACTTATATGATGTTTTTTATTGCATTTTTAGGTAGTTTATTGCTTGCGTTAATCTTCTCTACAATAAGATACATATTAAAATTTGCAAACTTTACAGTCCAAAGAAGAGAAAATCGAATTATTATAACAAGAGGATTATTAGAAAAAAATGAATTTACGGTTTCCTTAAAAAGGATTCAAGGTGTCGTTATAAAGGAAGGGATCATTCGTCAATTATTTGGTTATTCAACAGTTTATGTAGAAGCTGTTGGGATGGGGGATAAGCAGGAGCAAGGTAGGCATGTTCTTCATCCATTTATTAAAACGAAGGATGTACAATTATTCCTAAAAAACTTTCTACCTACTATTAACTATGAAGATATTGCAAATCGAGCACCAAAAAGAGCCCGAAAAACGTATTATTCTAGAATGTTGATTATTTTTCTTCTTATTGCAAGCGGGATCGTATTACTTCCATTTGTCCATTTTTGGGCATATGCAATCGTATTAATAGGCTTACTTATTGCTGAATTAGGATTTAGAAACGCCGGCTATACATTATTAGATCGTACAGTGATTGTTCAATCTGGTTACTTCTCAAGAACAACTGCGATTTTACCAAAAGAGAGAATACAAGTACTGATAGGTGAACAAAGTTTTCTGCAAAGAAGAGTAAAACTAAAAACGATTTATATAACAATCCTATCAAGTCAATTTGGTCACACTTATCAAGTAAGACATTTAGATGAAAAAGATGTAAATCGAATGATTGGATGGTTTAGTAAATAAATTGTCTTATATTATAGAGTAAGTAGTTTTTACAAGATTTTTAGTTCTGTTAAACTTTTAATGATTATTAGTGAACAGGACAATAGTGTTAAAAAAAAAAGACGTGTTTACATTATTGTAGTCACGTCTTTTTTTAACGCTTAAGTTTATTTTATCTATTAGGGGGAAAAGAACGTGAGGAAAAAAATAATAGTAGGAATACTCCTCTTAACAGTGTTTGTTACAGTTTTACATACTCTATGGAATAAACCAACTCCATTAAAGCATGGAATGATTGATGATGTTGGACACCTACTTCCAACAAAAATTGATCGTGTTGTTAAAGGGAAAGAAGTAGAACAATTAAAGAAAATTGTCATTGATGCAAAAGAACAAGGCAAGACAGTTTCAATTGCAGGCGAGCGCCATAGTCAAGGAGGACATACATATTATAAAGATGGAGTTGTGATCGACTTAAAAACATTTAATAAAGTTGAAAAAGTGGATCCAGTTCATAAAACAGTAATTGTTCAAAGTGGAGCAACCTGGGGTGATATACAAAAAGCAATTAATCCGTATAATCTGGCTCTGAAGGTAACTCAGTCTCAAGAGATATTTTCTGTCGGTGGATCATTAAGTGTGAATGCACACGGACGTGATATTCGGAATCATTCATTAGCTAGTACAGTTAACTGGTTCACATTACTAACTCCAAAAGGGAAAGTAATCAAAGTAAGTCGTACTGAGAATAAAGAGCTTTTTCCTTATGTATTAGGTGGTTATGGACTATTTGGAGTTATTTTAGAAGTAGAACTTCAATTAACAAATAATGAATTATATCAAGTAGAAACAAAAACGATGGATTATGATAAATATCCGGCGTATTTTAAGAAAAACGTTTTAGAAAATAAAAATGCAAGGATGCATATCGCTAGAATTTCTGTTGCACCAGATAGTTTTTTTGACAAAGTTTATGCCATTAATTATATGGAAACATCTCGTAAAATGTCAGATTCGGATAAAGAGCTGAAGGAAGATCATTCCGCTTTTTTACCAAAGCTTGCTCTCGGTATGTCCAGAACATCGGATATTGGTAAAGATCTTTTCTGGCAACTGCAATATAGCTTTATTCATTCATTAAATGGAAGCTATGAAACTCGTAATAATGTTATGCGCTCAGAAAGCAAGTTTATGGAATTCGATGATCGTCAAGATACACAAGTTTTACAAGAGTTTTTCGTACCTGTAGATGAATTTGTTAGCTATATTGACGAGGTTAGAGAATATTTACAATATGAGCATGATTTTAATCTTTTAAATATAACGATTCGATATGTTGAAAAAGATAATGAAACAGTCATGAATTATGCAAAAGATGATATGTTTGCTTTTGTTGTTTTGATTCAACATGGAAAAGATAAAGATTCTGTTCATAAAGCTTCAGAGGTTATTCAAAAATGGACTGATCTAACAATAAAACATCGAGGAACCTATTACTTACCGTATTATCCTTATCAAACTAAGCAACAAATGCAGTCGGCTTATTCAAGAACTGAAGATTTTTTTAATAAGAAGAAAGCGTTTGATCCAGATAGTGTATTTATGAATACTTTTTATGAAAATTACGGGGAGTAAATCCTATGAATCGTTATGTAATCGCATTACTTAGTATTATTGGCTTTAGTAGCTCTTTAGTCTTTCCATATTATGTCCTCTTTTTAAGGAATATAGGGGATGCGTATGATGTATTTAGTTTATTGTATGGACTTTTTTCATTAAGCTTAAGTGTTGTAGTCTACTTTGGTGGCCGTTTTGTTGACTCTGTTTCGCCCTATTTATTAATGGTATTGCATTCATTATTTTGCTGTCTTTTGTTCTTTTCACTACCTTTGGTCGATAATATAAAAATTGTTTATGTTGGCCAAGTTCTATTTGGTGGTTTTACTGCATTGTTCAAGATTGCTGAAAAAAAGTTATTTATGAATGCTTCGTCTGATTTTTATAGAAGCTACTTATTTTGGACATCTTTTGTAACGGCAATATGTATTATAGGTGTAGGAACTTTGCTTGAAACAATTGACATCCAATTTATGTTTCATTTAGCAGCATGGCTATTTTTAATTAGCGCATTTGGTCTTGGTTATAAAATGATCAGAAGTAAGAAATAAACAAAACACTCTTTATTAGTGAAAAGTCAATGCAACACAACAATGTTTTGTTTTTACCTTTTCATTTGTGCCGTAACGTTGTTGCATCCCTTTTTTATTCAATAATATTAAGGTTTTATTGTAATCATTTACATATAAATTATTGTTTTTAATAAAAATACTACAATAAATTTTAATTTTTATATTGTCTAAGTAACGAAACAATGTTATATTAACTTTAAATTAAATAAAGTAACGCGCTTATTATTTTATTTGAAGTTAAATTGTATGAAGGGATGATTATATAATATGAGACACGAAGAAGCTGTTGGTCTTTTTTATGGAGCTTTTGTAATTTTAGGTTTAGTAGTTGGTTTAGGTGTAGGTTATTTTACATCACATCTAATTGTAGGTGGCTTTCTTGGGTTTGGAATTGGTATAGGTTTAGGTCTATTAAGCAATGCTATTTTATACATTAATAGAGATTGAATTTGAGACTGTATTTTGATTTATAGGCATGAAAGGTAAAGGAGAGATGATTATGCAAAAAAGGGAAACAAAATTGGTTCCTGTTATGATTGCGTTATTACTAGGGATATTTTTCGCTTCTCTTGATAACACAATTGTTTCAACTGCGATGCCAACAATTTTAAAAGACTTAGGTGGCTATGATAAATTTGTTTGGGTAACGTCAGCTTATTTAGTGACTGAAATGGCTGGGATGCCAATTTTCGGTAAACTTTCTGATATGTACGGTAGAAAAAGATTTTTTATGTTAGGTATTATCTTATTCATTTTAGGCTCGATTCTTTGTGGAACTGCAACTTCTATTATTCAACTTAGTGTTTACCGTGCGATTCAAGGTATTGGTGGAAGTGCTTTAATGCCAATTGCTTTTACAATTATTTGGGATGTGTTTCCTGTTGAAAAGCGTGGTAAAATGAGCGGTATTTTTGGTGCAGTATTTGGATTATCAAGCGTACTTGGACCACTAATTGGTGCTTACATTACAGATTATATTAACTGGAGATTTATTTTCTATATCAATATTCCATTTGGACTTTTAACATTAGGATTAATCGGTTATTTTTATGTTGAATCGAAAAACCATACAAAGCAACAAATCGACTGGTGGGGTGCAATTACATTTGTAATTAGTATTGTCTGTTTAATGTTTGCACTTGAGCTTGGCGGAAAAGAATATGCTTGGGATTCAGTTCAAATTTTAGGTTTATTTGCTGGGTTCGCAGTTTTCTTAATTGTTTTCTTATTTATTGAACGTAAAGTAGCAGAACCGATTATTTCATTTGATATGTTTAAATATCGACTTTTTGCTGCTAGTAACTTTGTCGGATTATTCTACGGGGCGGCATTCATCGCTGCAACAATTTATATCCCGATCTTTATTCAATTTGTTCAAGGTGGAACAGCAACGAATTCTGGCTTAGTTTTATTACCAATGATGGTAAGTGTAAGTATTTCTGCTACACTGGGTGGGGCATTAGCAAATCGAATGAGTTATCGTAGTATAATGTTCGGTTCGGTTGTCCTATTATTAGCAGGTATTATTTGTTTAGGTACGATCACACCTGATACGAGTAAATTCCAAGTGATTGTGTATATGGTTATTGTTGGACTTGGCGTTGGAGCTTCATTCTCAGTTCTTGGTATGTCTGCAATGCATCACTTTGACAATGAAAATCGTGGTTCAGCAAGTTCAACAAACTCATTCCTACGTGCATTAGGAATGACAGTAGGGATTACTGTTTTTGGTGTTATTCAACGAAATGTATTTACTGACAAAATTACAGATGCTTTTGCAGGTAGCGGAGCACCTCAAAATTTCTCTAATATTAATCAAGCATTTACACCTGAAGCTCAAAAACTGATTCCAGCACCAATATTGACGAAAATTATAGATGTGTTTTCTTCTTCAATCGCCCATACTTTCCTTTGGACACTAGTTCCAGTAGGATTGGCGCTGATTTCAATTTTCCTAATGGGTAATGAACGTTTATCTGATAAAGATTTTGCTAAGAGTAATGCTTCATAAATAGTGATATTAAAAAGAAAGACCTTTGGTCTTTCTTTTTTTAGAGGTTTGATATAGTAAAGCAAGATGATGAAAATAATACGCTTTATGAACAAAAATCTCTGTTTTATGAACAAATTTACGGACTTTATGCATAAATATCATCACTTTATGAACCAAGTGCACAACTTTTTGCACATTGTTCATAATCTGTTCGCCCTGCCCGAAAAGAGGGCTTGAGGAAGTAAATAGTAAGATACTAAAGGAGAGAGATTATTATGACAGAAATTTGGGAATCAAGTTTTATCGAAAATCAAATGATGTGGGGGTTAGAGCCTGCAGATTCAGCAATTTTGACAAAAGACTTTTTCGTTGAGAAGAATATTAAGGACATATTAATTCCGGGTTTTGGATATGGTCGAAATGCAAATGTTTTTATTGAAAACGGAATAAATGTAACTGGCATTGAAATCTCTGAAACAGCGATTGAATTGGCTAGGAAAAATGGAATGAGTTCTCATATTTTTCATGGTTCAGTTACCGATATGCCTTTTGATAACAGACAGTATGATGGGATTTTTTGCTACGCACTTATTCATTTATTGAATAAACATGATCGAGAAAAGTTTATTAGTGATTGTTATAACCAATTAAGTCCAAATGGATATATGATTTTCACTACTATTTCAAAAGATGCTCCAATGTTTGGTAAGGGCAAACAACTAGGTGAAAACTATTTCGAAATAACGGAAGGGATGAAATTATTTTTTTATGATTCCGAATCGATTAAACAAGAGTTTGGAAAATATGGATTGATCGAAGCATTAGAAATTGTTGAACCACATAAGAATATGGAAAATAAACCTCCATTTAAATTTACGATGATAAAATGTCAAAAAAGATAAAATATAGCGAACTAAGGGGAGTCCATAGGCTTCCTCATTTTTGCTTAGAAGTGCAATATTAACAGGTGGTTGTCTTTTTCGTAAAATAGTTTAGACTATTAATTGAGGTGAAAGCTCTTGAAAGATAAGGTTTCTAGTACGAAATGGTTTGGACTAGCACTGCAATCTCTACTCATTTTAGCAGAGCAAGATGGAATATGCCCAAGTGCAGTTTTAGCTCAGAAACTTGAAGCCCAGTCAACCTTCTTACGAAAAATTCTTGCCAATTTAGTTAAAGCGGGGATCATTTCAGCTAAAGAAGGTCGAGATGGTGGATATTACTTAGCGAAAGATGTTAATGAAATTACTTTAAAAGATGTTTATGATGCGATGAGATCTGATCCATATTCCAAAGGTTTCTTGGATGTTAATAGTAAGGAATGTTTTGCTCCTTCTACAAAATCGGCTTTATACGAGTTAAAAGACGAGATGGAGAGCTGGCTAGTTGAAGGCCTTGCGAAGAAAACAATTTCTGACTTATTACCTAATGAAAAAGAGAATGGGTAAAATAAAATCGAAACAATATAGTTTCGATTTTATTTTTTTTTAGAAACTGTAGTTGACTTTTATACAGTTAAAGTCATATACTGTACTTGTAAATAATACAGTTAATCAAGGAGAGATCAATATGTCTAGTACGAAAACAGAAAGAGAAGAATATTTAAATAAAGTAAACGAAATTGATTTTGGAACTGATGCACCTAAAGAAATTGAAAGCACAGATTTCTTTACTGTCGCAAAAGAAAGAAGATCAGTTCGTCATTATGATCCAAGTTTTCAACTGTCTGATGATGAAATTAAAGAATTACTTGAAATTGCAATCCAAGCTCCATCATCATCAAACTTACAACCATGGAGATTTCTTGTCATTAAAGATCAAGAAACAAAACAAAAATTATTACCAATCGCAAATAACCAACAACAAGTTGTTGATGCATCTGCAGTAATCGCTGTATTAGGTGATATTGAGGCATTCAAAAATGCTGATCGCATTTATGATGAATTAGTCGCAAAAGAAATGATGACTCAAGAAGTTAAAGACTTCTATGTAGGCTCAATTGTGAAAAACTATGGAAGTTTACCAGAAGAAGTAGCTACAAAAGTTGCTATGATTGACGGTGGATTAGTATCAATGCAATTTATGCTTGCTGCAAAAGCAAAAGGCTTAGACACGGTACCAATGGGTGGATATGACCAAGCGAAGTTTATCGAAGCATTCAATGTACCAGCAAACTTCAAACCAGTAATGTTAATTTCAGTAGGTAAAGGAATTAAAGCAGGCTTCGAAAAAGTTCGTCTAACTTTAGATGAAGTTGTTACTTGGGATAAATATTAAGAAATCAGGGTTAAAAGAAGGGCAGGGAATAGGGAGAACCTAGTACCTGTTCTTTTTTATTGTTATTTCTAAATTTCTTTCCCTTAGCACATCATCTCCTCACACGGAACTACTAGTATTATAAGAATATGTATTGTAAAATTTAATCGAAGAAGTTTGTGAATCTATTGGGAATTTTGTTTCGGTACATAATGGCTATACTACTATAAAACGAACATATTAAATCCTTAAGATCGGTTATTATCTGTTTAAGTAATTTTGTGAGGTGTTATTGATGGAGAATGGGAATATGCATCCTAAAGTTGAAGCATTTTTAATTAGAGCCAAAAAGTGGCAAGAAGAATTTTATAAATTGAGAGAAATCGTGCTTGAGTGTGAATTGACCGAAGATTTTAAATGGATGCATCCTTGTTACACTCTTGATAATAAAAATGTAGTTTTAATACATGGTTTTAAAGAATATTGTGCACTTTTGTTTCACAAAGGTGCGTTGTTAAAAGATCCAAAAGGTATTCTAATACAACAGACGGAAAATGTACAATCAGCACGTCAGATTCGGTTTACGAATATTCAAGAAATAATTGAAATGGAAAGTGTCTTAATCGATTATATTAAAGAAGCAATCGAAGTGGAAAAAGCAGGTTTGCAGGTTGAATTAAAAAAGACTGCAGATTATGAAGTTCCTGAAGAACTACAACTTAAATTAGATGAAAACCCTGCCTTTAAAACTGCTTTTGAAGCATTGACTCCAGGGCGTCAAAGAGCTTATATTTATTATTTTTCTCAACCAAAACAATCGAAAACTAGAGCGTCACGTGTAGAAAAGTATATTGATCATATTCTTGACGGAAAAGGTTTAAATGATTAGTATAAAATTAGTAAAAAAAATATATACATGCTAAATAAAGAGTGATTATCACTAGTAATATAAAAAGAAGGAGGGAATCGTATGGGACAAAATAAACATGCAATTCATCTTCACAATATGCATCGTAACCATAATCAACGAGTAGCTAAGTTTCATAAGCAACACGCTATTCAGATTGCAAATGGAGAAAATGGAAATGGTTTATTAGCTAGATGGGAAAGATTCGTTTTTTTCAAAGCAAGAGATTTATTTAAACTAATTAAAAACGTGATCAAGTGAACTTTAAAAAAAATGTAAAAACCACAAGGAATTAATTCCTTGTGGTTTTTATTTTATCTTGATTTATTAAGCTTCACCATGTAAACGATAAGCCATATGATTTGTTGGGCCTACGTATTGATTAATTGGGAATGAGTGACGAATTGCTTCAGTAATGAATTTTTTTGCAGTGTTAATTGCTTCTCTTGGTTCTGCACCTTTAGCAAGCTCTGCACAAATTGCTGCAGAGTATGTACAACCTGCTCCATGTGTGTATGTAGTTTCAATTCTGTCAGATTCTAAATGTTCGATTTTTTCACCATCAAATAATACGTCTATTGCATTTTCATGCTGAATTTTGCTTCCGCCTTTTACTAAAACATATTTTGCACCTAACTCATGGATCTTGCGTGCTGCTTCCTCCATTTGTTCAACTGTACAAATTGGTGCCATTTTAGCTAATTGTGCTGCCTCGAATAAGTTTGGCGTTACAACTGTTGAAAGGGGAACTAAAATTTCTCTTAATGCATCATTTGTTTCTGGATGAAGAGCTTCGTCATTTCCTTTACAAATCATAACTGGGTCTACAACTACGCGATCAATATTATGTTTTTTAATCGTTTTTGCAGCTAACTCAATGATCTCAACTGATCCTAGCATTCCTGTTTTCATCGCTTGAATTCCAACACCAACTACGATTGTTTCTAATTGTGCTGCAATTGTATCTATATCTATTGGGAATACTTGATGATGCCAATGATTATGAGGATCCATCGCTACTAAAGTTGTAATTGCACTCATTCCATAAACATTACGTTCCTGAAATGTTTTAATATCAGCTTGTAACCCTGCTCCACCACTACTATCTGATCCCGCAAGTGTAAGTGCTTTATAAATTGTCATGTGAAAAATTCCTCCTTTGAAGTACATAGAAATATTATACATAAAGGAAGTCGAATGGTACAAGGTAAGCGCATTAGTCGTTAGACAATATTAGTAAAAAAATTGAAGTCTTACAATAAATTTGAGTTTTTTACTAATCTTTCATGGTCTTTAGAACCAGAATTCTCTTCATGTTACCCTCAAAATTTGTCGAAAAATCTATTGACAAACTAGATTAGTAGATTGTATATTGAACTTATAAAATTAAATTTAATATGATCTTTATCTCGTATGGATAGAGGCGCGGTTTTGATTAGTCATTACTTTGAGGTTTATGGGACCTATGATAAGTAATAAAAGGCGAAACTGCCGAAATAATAAATTTACCATTTAAATTTATTATTGGGCCTATTGCTAAATAAGCGTAGGACTGTCACAAGATTTCTTGTGGAGGGCTATTGAAGAGATGTTGATGCTGTTTGACACATATATTTGAGTCTAGAACACGTGAACATTGATTCACGTGTTTTTTGTTTTTTTTACTGGATTTTCCAATCTTTACATATTGTTGAAAATCATGAGTAAAATACACATCATACAACACTTTATACCGTCCCATATTCTCGCGTAAAGATAAGATTGCAAGAATCAAGAGGAGGCAACATGATGGGACTAACAAACCCGAAAAATGATCGTACAGAAACGAATACTAACCAAACTTCTTTAAAAAGAGGTCTAAAAGCAAGACATTTAACTATGATTTCAATTGGTGGATCGATAGGGACAGGTTTATTTTTAGCTAGTGGATCTTCAATAAGTGAAGCTGGTCCTGGTGGTGCTATTTTAGCTTACGGATTAATTGGTATAATGGTTTATTTCTTAATGACTAGTTTAGGTGAGATGGCGACTTATTTACCAGTTTCTGGTTCATTTAGTACTTACGGATCTCGCTATGTAGACCCAGCATTTGGTTTTGCAATGGGTTGGAATTATTGGTATAACTGGGCGATTACATTAGCTTTTGAATTATTAGCTTCAGCAATGCTTATGAAATATTGGTTCCCACATACTCCAGCAGTATTATGGAGCGGAATCTTTTTAGTTATTATTTTAGGTTTAAATTTACTTTCAGTTAAAGGTTATGGTGAATCAGAATTTTGGTTCTCATTAATTAAAGTAGTTACTGTTGTTGTCTTTTTAATTGTTGGTATTGCAATGATTTTTGGTATTTTAAAAGGGCATGATGCAGGTTTTAAAAACTTTACTGTTGGTGATGCTCCATTCCATAATGGATTTTTGGGTGTATTATCAATCTTTATCGTTGCAGGATTTTCATTCCAAGGAACTGAATTAATTGGTGTTGCAGCAGGTGAGACAGAACATCCAGAAAAAAATGTTCCAAAAGCTATTCGTCAAATTTTCTGGCGTATCCTTTTATTTTACGTGTTAGCGATTGTAGTAATTGGCTTGTTAATTCCTTATACAGATCCTGACTTAGTGCGAGGCAGTGTTGCTGTTAGTCCATTTACTTTAGTATTTGAAAAATTAGGTGTTGCATTTGCAGCGTCTGTTATGAATACAGTTATTTTAACATCAGTTTTATCTGCAGGTAATAGCGGAACATATGCGTCAACACGTATGTTATATACTTTAGCATTAGAAGGAAAAGCACCTAAATTCTTAACAAAAGTAAATAAAAATGGTGTTCCTACAAATGCTTTATACGTAACACTTGCAGTTGGTTCTTTAGCTCTTTTATCTTCATTTTTCGGTGAAGGTCAAGTTTACAATTGGTTATTAAATTTATCAGGTTTATCAGGTTTTATAGCTTGGTTAGGTATTGCGATTTCTCACTACCGATTCCGTAAAGGGTATGTTGCTCAAGGGAAAGATTTGAAAGAACTTCCTTACCGTGCAAAATGGTTCCCTCTAGGTCCAATCTTAGCATTCTTAGCTTGTTTATTTATTGTTTTAGCTCAAAACTATCAAGCATTTACTGGTCATGCAATTAACTGGCAGGGTGTACTTGTTTCATACATTGGAATTCCTGTATTTTTAATTGTTTGGTTAGGTTATAAAGTTAAACATAGAACAAAAGTTGTACCTTATAAAGAAATGGATTTAAGTAGAAAATAAATTACTATTTGATCTAACCCTTTCATCTATGATGAAAGGGTTTTTTAGAAAGATAAGAAAGTATAAATTTTGAGGTGTACCACGGTTCTAAAAACTGTGGTATTTTTGTGGCTGTACTCTAAGCAAAAAAGGACCAGACTATTTTTTGCCCGTTTTTTTATGGAGTTATTGATATACGTACAAAACTGTGACATTGTGGGAGAATCAACCAATTAACGCAGAAACCATTGGCATTATGGATGAAATCAATTGATATACTCTAAAGCTAGATATTTTATGCACGAAATCCTTCCAATTAGCACGGAATTCATTGATTTATGCACAAACCCAAGGATTGCAAAGTCTGCCAACCATCTTATCAACAAAAAATCCTATATATCAACAAAAATCAGTACTATATCAACAAAAACAAATGCTTTATCAACGAAGTTCACAGCTTTATCAATAAAGTACACAAAGTGTTCGCCATTACCAAATAACAACTAGATCCAATAGTTTTCAGCTTACAAAAAATGGAAGTATATTTAGTCATTTTAACGATTTTTATGTAAAATTTGGAATTTTTGTTCACAAAAACTAATACCATTAGTATTATAAAACTAAAGGTATTAGTTTTTATTATTAGGAGGGTATAATATGAAGATTACGAAAAATAATCATCTTTATGAGTTGAGCTTTTTACCCAATTTCTTTCCTGTAAATTGTTTTTTAGTTGAAGAAGAAAACGAGCTTACGTTAATTGACACAGCGCTGTCTTTTAGTGCGACTAAAATTTTAGAAACAGCAAATCAAATAGGCAAAAAAATTACGAATATCGTTTTAACACATGCTCACGGTGATCATGTCGGTTCGCTTGATCAATTAAAAGCATTACTTCCAGATGCGGTCGTGTCTATTTCAAAACGAGATGCAAAATTATTAAAAGGGGATACTAGTCTAGAAGCAAGTGAACCCAATATTCCTATAAAAGGCGATGTTCCTAAAAATATAAAAACGATTCCTGATCGTTTACTTCAAGAAGGTGATACGATAGGCTCTTTAATAGCGTTTGAAGTTCCTGGTCATACGCCAGGCTCGATGGCATTTTTGGATCAACGCACAAATGCAATTATTGCTGGTGATGCTTTTTCGTTAAGAGGAGGATTTGCGATTTCTGGTCAATTAAGAATTTTATTTCCTTTTCCAACTCTTGCAACTTGGAGTAAAGAGACTGCATTAAATAGTGCGAAGAAAATTAGTGATTTGAAACCTACATTATTAGCAGTTGGTCATGGTACGATGCTAAGTCATCCACAAGAAGCGATTGACCGTGCTCTTAAAAAGCAGTAGTGGGAGTGGGGAGGATATGTCACCAAGAATTGGATTGAATTTTAATGAATTACTGAGGGCTTCAATTAAAATTGTCGATACAGAAGGGTGGGAAGCTTTAACGATAAGTTATCTTGCAAAGAAGCTAACGATTCAACCACCATCGATCTATAATCATATTAAGAATTTAGATGAACTAAAAAATAGTGTTGCCCTATATGCTATTACACAGCTTTATGAACAACTTAAAGAGGCTGTTAATCATCAAAGGAGCGAGAAAGCAATTTTTGCTTTAGCCTTTGCTTATCTTAATTACGCTCGAACTCATCCAGGTTTATACAAAGCTACCTTATCTCCGTCTCAAACACCAAAAGATGAGTATCATCAAACAGCGAATAAAATTTTAAACCTAATTTACGAAATAATGAAACCATATAATTTAACCGATATTGAACTGATTCATGCAGTTAGGGGTTTAAGGAGCTTACTCCATGGCTTTGTCTCACTTGAAAAAAGCGAAGGATTTGGTATAAATATTCCAATCGATGAAAGTGTACTTTTTGTATTGAAAAATTATATAAGTAATTTGAAGCAGTGATTTGTATCCATAATTAAAAGGATAGGAAGGTTTAATACCCTCCTATCCTTTTTATCGAGAAAATACGTTTTATTTAAAAGTAAGTTTTATGTCTTTATTTAAAATCAAATATTTACGCCATCTTCAAAGTTTTTATTCCAGTTTTTATCTCCAAGATGTTCGAAATCTTCAGTAGTACGCTCTAATACGTCAATTAGTAGCTTTTTCATATTGTGAATATTGCTATAAAATAAAGTTTCTTCTTCTAAATCTGGTTTTGCATGATGAGCTGCTTTAATTGCTGTTTCGTCACGAAATCTTTTAACTTTTGTGTCTAACTCATCGAAGACATGTTTAACATACTTTACAATATTTCTATGGTTCAACGTATTTCTCTCATTTAATTCCTCTAATTTGTTTACCATAGTCATTTCCTCCATCAATAAGATTAAAAGATTTATATTGATTATACTGAAACAAATCGAAAAAACAATGATAATTATAAAAATTTAACCATTATAATCAAAACTTTAGGATTCAGTGAATTGCAAAATTGTATTTTTTTAGAGCTGATTTATGCTACAATGACTTCAAAATATTTTCCATTACGAAAGAGGGAGTCAATATGAAAGCGATTGTAATTCATCAATATGGAGATAGTTCTGAATTTAAACATGTTGAAATTTCAATGCCAAAGCCAACTAGTAATCAAGTATTAGTAAAGGTTGCTGCAACTAGTATTAATCCGATCGATACAAAAATAAGAAAAGGCATTGTGCCGAATGCGTTTCAGCCTAATTTTCCTATGATTTTACATAGTGATTTTTCTGGTGAAGTTGTTGAAGTAGGTGAGAATGTTTCACATTTTGAAGTTGGCGATTTAGTATTTGGTTTAAATGTCTTTAGTGGGACGTTGACAGATTATTTTTTAATTGAAGAATCGTTTATTGCTAAAGCTCCAAAGAATTTACCGATTCAAGAAGCGGCTAGTTTACCATTAACGTCTATAACTGCTTGGGAAGCACTTTTTGATAGAGGTAATTTAAAACAAGGTGATCATATTTTAATTCATGGTGGGACTGGTGGTGTTGGTCACGTTTCTATTCAATTGGCGAAAGCTTTTGGAGCAATCGTTACGACAACTGTTTCATCAAATGAAAAAGCTGATTTAGTTAAAAAGCTAGGTGTTGATCATGTCATCAATTATAAAGAAGAGACTGTAGAAGACTATGTAAATCGACTAACAAATGGACAAGGCTTTGATCTTGTTTTTGATACTGTTGGTCAAAAAAACCTAGATAAATCATTTCTTGCAGTGAAACCACAAGGTACCGTATTAGCGATCGCTGCACGTTCGACACATGACTTAACTCTTTTACATAATAAATCATTATCTTTGCACGTCATTTTTATTATGCTCACTCAAAAGACGAAAGAAGGGCGAATGGAGCATAGTGCTATTTTAAATAAAATTTCTTCTTTAGTTGAAGAAGGAAAATTAAAGCCACTCATCAATCCAAAATCATTCACGTTTAATCAAGTGAAAGAAGCCCATGATTACTTCGAAAATAATGAAGTGCAATTTGGTAAAGTATTAATTGAAAATAAGTAATATGTAGAATCCCTTTTGTTATTACATTAGGGATTTTTTTATTTTTCGTTCATTAAAATCTTTTTTCTACTATTAGTAATTGGTTTAAATAGGTATATAATGGAAATATAATTCGTGGAATAAAGGATGTGAAAACGAGGTAGAAATTTTCTCCCTCTATTCAAATGAAAATAAAACTAATTATTGCAGATGATAATTCATTTATTAGGGAAGGACTTAAAATAATATTGAGTTCTTATGAAGAGTTTGAAGTGTTAGAAACTGTAGATGATGGGAATGAGGCGTTTAAATATTGTCAAAGTCATCAAGTAGATGTTGCTCTTTTAGATGTTCGAATGCCTAATATGAATGGTGTGGAGGCTACGAAGCTTATTTCTGAGCAGACTAAAACGAAGCCACTTATTTTAACGACTTTTGATGATGATGAGTATATTATTGACGCTGTGAAAAATGGAGCAAAGGGCTATTTATTAAAAAATAATGATCCAGAACGAATTCGAGAAGCGATTAAAAGTGTTTATCATGGAAATACAATCATGCAGGACTTAGTACTGGATAAAATAAGAACGAATTTATCAAATAATACTAATATAACTGACACAAAGATTGATACAAGTTTATTTACTCAAAGGGAGTTAGATGTAATGTCTTTAATTGCAAAAGGCCTATCGAATAAGGAAATATCTAAGCAAATATATATATCAGAAGGTACTGTTGCTAACTATATTACTTCAATTCTTGGGAAGACAGGTTTAGAACATCGAACACAAATTGCTATTTTCTATATTACTGGGAAAGTAGACTGACTCTAAGGGTGTTACATATGGAGCGTTGGATTATTTTAAATAAGCTCTCTGTTATTTTGTATATTGCTTTAATTTGTATTTATAAGGAAATTCCTAATTTCTCTTGGGTTCTTTTTGCACTACTTGTTTATTTTTGTATAAACATTAGTCTGTATTTAATAAAAAATTCAAACTTTATAAAATGTTTGCTTATTTTATCAATTTGTTTAATCGTCTATTCCAATTTAAAGATTCAGCCATTATTTTTCTTGTTACTGCCTATGTCTATTTTTGAGATTGTTTCTTTCTTTATTTCGAAAAAATGGATTAGTTGGTTTTTTTCGTTACTCCCAATTTTTCACCTACATCATTCTTTACAGCCGATTTATGGTTTAATTACGTTAGTTAGTTTTATTGTTTTTTCAATTGTGGATTTGTATAACACTAGATTACGCTTTAAAGAAGATCAAATTGACAAGATGAGAAGTACAATTCAAAAGCTTTCAAAAAAATTAAATAACCATAGTGAGTTTATGGAACAGTCAGAGTACACGTTTAAATTAGAAGAGCGGAATCGTATTTCTCAAGAAATACATGATAAAATTGGGCATTCTATGACAGGTGCATTATTTCAAATGGAAGCAGCTAAGCATTTAATGGGTCATAATCAGGAGAAGGCATTAGAATTACTGCAAAATGCAATTAATATTTCAAAGGATGGAATTGAAAATATAAGACTTACTTTAAAAAATATGAAGCCACCGACTGAGCAAATGGGAATTCATCATATGAAATTATTCATAGATGAATTTTCAGCTAAGCATGATTTAAAAACACTATTTGTTTATAAAGGAAACTTAGACCTTATTACGCCAATCCAATGGAAAATAATTCAGGAAAATGTAGTCGAGGCATTAACAAATACGATGAAATATGCTGATGCAACAGAAGTTTCAATTGAAATTTATGTAATGAATAAAATGATTAAAACGAATGTGAAAGATAATGGTAGAGGGAAAGTGATCGTTAAAAAAGGGTTAGGAATTATTGGTATGGAAGAGAGAACGGCAGCTGTAAACGGTAAAATAATTGTTGATGGCCAAGATGGTTTTTCGGTAACCACTTTGCTTCCAATTGAATAATTTCATAATGGTTTATTCATTTCTATGAAGTCCATAATCATATTACCTATGAAAAAACATGAATATTCTCATGTGGAAAAGGTGAACTAATACACTGATATTAGTTCACCTTTTTGCTTATAATAGCAACATAACGAACGGAGAGGTGAGAGAATGAAAGTTTTAGAGATAAAAAATTTAACGAAAAAATTTGGTGATTTTATAGCCGTTGATAATATGTCTTTGTCAATTGAAGAAGGAGAAATCTTTGGATTTCTTGGTGCAAATGGAGCAGGGAAAAGTACAACAATTAATATCATTTCAGGATTACTTCGAAGTAATCAAGGTACTGTTGAAATCCTTGGTAAAAATAGTAAAAAGTATAATAAATTTGCGAAAATGAATATTGGAATGGTACCGCAGGATTTAGCTATTTATGAAGATTTAACTGCATATGAAAATGTCAGATTTTTTGCCGGCTTATACGGACTAAGAGGCTCAGAATTAAATGAAAGAGTAGAAGAAGCATTACAATTTGTAGGGCTTGAAGATAAATTTAAGGAGTATCCAAAAAACTTCTCTGGTGGGATGAAGAGAAGATTAAATATTGCTTGTGCGATTGCACACCGACCAAAGCTTATTATTATGGATGAACCTACTGTTGGAATTGACCCACATTCACGTAATTACATTCTTAATAGCGTACGTAAGCTAAACGAAATGGGCTGTACAATTATTTATACGAGCCATTACATGGAAGAAGTGGAAGAAATTTGCTCTCGTATCTCGATCATTGATCATGGGAAAATCATCGCTGAAGGAACGAAAGAACAGCTTAAATCGATTATTACGAATACTAAGGATATTCGAATTGAAGTTAAAACAAATGAAAAAATTGATGTGACAGCACTTAAAGCTATTAATGGTGTAGAGAATGTTCATATTTTGGATAATGTGATTACTATTACATCAGATAATGGTGTAAATAATTTAAATAAAATTATTCAGCATTTTATTAATAGTGAGATTGAAATCAGCTCATTACAGGAAAACGCGCCTAACTTAGAAACTGTTTTCCTTACATTAACAGGTCGAAACTTACGCGATTAACTTCGTGAAAAATCAATTAATAAGGAGGCAATTGGCTTGAATATTTTTAATATTGCTTTCATGGAAATTAAGCGTGACTTTCGAGATGTAAGGACCCTATTTTTTATGTTAGCATTTCCAATACTTTTAATGCTTGTTTTAGGTACTTCACTTTCAAATGCTTTTTCAACATCTGTCCCAATTAAAGATGTACATGTCTTATACAAAGATCAATCAACTACAGGTGAATTTTCGAAGTATTTTAATGAATTTGTGAAAGGAACGAAAGATTCAGGAATTCATTTTAAAAAGGCAAATAATAATACAGATGGTGAGAAGGAAGTAAAACGAAATCAATATGATGGATACATTTCTATTCAGGATAATGGAATTAAGCTTTATATAAATGAAGGTAACAGTGTTGAAGGTAGCGTTATTCAAGGAATGTTAACTTCTTTTGTTGATAAATATAATGTTGGAGTCGAGGTCGCAAAAATTGATCCAACTCAAGTTAAAGAAGTCTTTTTAGCAAATCATGACGATTATATTAAGGATACTTCTATTGCATCAAATAAACAGCCAGGTTCGATGGATTATTACGCGATTGCAATGACGACTATGATCGCACTTTATGGTGCCATGTCTGCAAGTAAATTGATTACTGGTGAAAGAGTTAGAAAAACAGCTGATCGATTAATTGTATCGCCTATTTCTAAATTTGAGATTTTTATAGGGAAAATACTTGGAAGTTTAGCAGCTAATTTTCTTTGTATTATTGTAGTTGTCTATTTCAGTAAATTCTTTTTTAAAGCAAACTGGGGGAACCATCTTTTATTAGTATTTATTGTATTACTAACTGAAGTGCTTCTTTCAATCAGTTTAGGATTGGTTGTAAGCTATATAACGAAATCAAATGCTTCTTCAAGAGCGATTATCATGATTGTTGTGCAACTATCATCATTCTTTGGTGGAGCTTACTTTAAATTAGGTGATACTAGTGGGATCTTAAAAATCATTACACATTTTTCTCCACTAACATGGGTTAATACAGCAATTACAAAAATAATTTATACAAACGATTTATCAGCTGCAATTCCCGCTCTTATTTTTAATATAGGTTTTTCTCTACTATTTTTAGTAGTTGCATCTATTTCTCTACAAAGAAGGGAGGGGCTGTAGGATGCAGACAGTTTTTTGGCTAATTTCGAATACTTTAAGAGCTACGTTCAAAAACAAGAAAAATATCATTATGTATATAGGTGTTCCTTTAATTGGTATTTTTATTTCCTTCCTAGCTTATGGAGGTTCAAGTAAAACAGTCGTTCATGTTGGAATTGTCAATAATGATCACCAGTATATTGCGAATGATACGGTCAAATTTTTAGATCATCTAGATAATGTTAAAATTGAAAAAATAAAAAAATCTGATGTTAATGATAAAATTGCTTCCGGATCACTTGATTGTGTCATTTCGTTAGATAATGGCTTCACAAATAGTGTTCGTTCTGGTAATCCAGGGCATATTCAAATCACTTCTATCAAAGGTGCTCAAATTACAAGCTTCGTAAAATCTTATTTATATAATTATGTCGACAATATTTCAGCAATAGGTAAAGTTGCAAAAACAGATCAGGCTAAATTTGATCAAATGTATTCTAACTATCAAAGTGCAAGCTTCAAAGTATCAACAAAAACAGTATCAGATTCATCCCAATCTGAAAATATGACGACATATAGCTTAGGATTTTTGATTATGATTATGCTAATGTCAGCAGGGAATCTTTCTGAAATTATTTTAAAGGAAAAAGAAAATCGTATTTATTACAGACTTTTATCAGCTCCTATTAATGCTAGAATGTATATTTTCTCAAATATTGTAGTGAATATGATTATAATGACTGTTCAAGTAATCCTTACGCTCTTCTTTATGACGAATGTGTTCCATATCGATATCCATATTCCGTTTTGGGAAGCAGCAGTTGTTATGATGCTTTTTGCTTTGATTGCTGTAGGAATATCATTAATGATTGTAGCGTTCTCAAATAATTCAAAATCATCAGGAGCATTACAGAATTTAATTGTTGTACCAACCGTCATGATTTCTGGTTGTTTCTGGCCGATCGAAATTATGCCATCATCAGTTCAAAGAATTGCAGATTTTCTTCCTCAAAGATGGACGTTAGAGACATTGACGAAGCTACAAAATGGAAGTAGCTTAGGAAGTTTATATTTAAACATCTTAATTCTTCTAGTATTTGCGATTGCATTTTTCTTAATTGCTATTTATAAGTTTAGTCGTAATAGTTCTACGAGAAATTTTGTGTAATTCAGATCGGAAACAAGTTTGATAATTAAATCTTTGTATTTTAAAAAATCCATCTCTGTATTTTAGAGATGGATTTTTTAGAGGGTTGAAATATCAAATTTATATAGACAAAGTTATAAAAAAGTATGAACTTAGACAGTCGTTTTCCTATTTTTCCTCATGTGTATTAGATTTTTCTGAGGCTTTAAATTCTGTGCGACTAATGTAATGCGTTGGTTTAATAAATAACTCCACTTTTATTGCATAAAATCATCGTTTCCTAAGTATATAAAATATGCACTAATTGTCATTCCTCACGCTTTCAAGCATTTGATGCTTATAACCAAACAACAAATTCACCAGAATAACTTATTGTTTTTTACATAACATAAAGCCGTTTAGGAGGTGAAATATGATGTCTAATCAAACAAATAAAAACAACGAACAAAAGAACCAAAGTCTTTCAGAAAATATAAAAGATACCGCAGGAGCTGCATTTCATTCTGTTCATAGAGGATTAGAAGCCACTGAGAATGCTGCAATGGATGCTGTTGACGCAACTACAAACGCTGTTAAAAATTTAACAGACAACTAATAACAACAAAAGATGCAAGAGGAATGATGAATAAGCACATATAAAACAAGCCAGTATTTGGCGTTGTTTTATATGTGCTTCTGAATAAAATTTTTAAAATCTTCTAGTTACGAAATGAGAAATCAACTACGTTACAAAAAAGAAAGGATTTTCACTTCACTTGTTCCACTATCCTGCCATTTGGAGCCGTCTATTCACTAACACAGTGCTTTAGTTGTACAAGGACACTTAACTAAATTTCATGTAATATAATAAGGATAATAAACTCGATGAAAGATATTAATGGATATTAAATTAATTTCAGAAGTATATAGAATAGGACTAGCAATAGGACTTTTAACGATCGAGGATGTTATAAATTGGGCAGATAAAGTAATTGAATATCACGATTTCCCACCTTATCAATTTATTGAATTATCACTATCAACAAAAGAGAATTTAGAGAAAATTAGTTTAAAACTTATGATGATCGAAGGTGGGGTTGATAACGACTTGCCTCCAAAAATAATACTTGGATTACTAAATGAATACTTACATTCCACACAAGATATGCTAAACGTCATAAAAATAATGGATAAGTTAATCAAGCATTTACCAGATACTTGTGAATGGATAGAGATAGAAATTCATTTTTATCAGATGGATATTATTTAGCCGCTCAACAAATCAATGGGGAGTTGAAAGATGTTCGAAATAATGTGAAAATTTTTCTTGATCAATTCACTGTTTATATAAATTATATTTCTTAAGTTATTCAGCACACATGGATGATTGAGTCAGGTTTTAAAAAAATAAATAAGGGACAGTCATGACTGCCCCTAATTATTAAATGAAAAGGATCAATGGATGTTTTTATTGATTATAAAGTTAGCCCGCCGTCTACAAGAACAGTTGAACCGGTCATATAGCTTGCTTTATCTGATGCTAAGAAAACAACCATTTCAGCGAGTTCTTTCGGATCAGCATAACGACCCATTCTCATATTTGGAAGGTCTTCTGGAACGTAACCACCTGTTGCAAACTGAGCTTCAACACTTGTTGTTAATGCTGTTTTCACACCTCCTGGACAAAGTGCATTTATGCGAATTCCTTTTTTCGCATATTCTAATGCAGCGCCCTTGGTTAAGCCTACAACCGCATGCTTGCTTGCAGAATATACAGCGACACTGTGTTCAGGACGAACCCCTGCAGTAGAAGCAGTATTAATAATAGAGCCACTTCCTTGCTCCTCCATCACTTTTAACACATATTTCATTCCAAGGAAGACCCCTTTTACATTGATAGACATAATACGGTCAAATTCAGATTCTTCTACTGAAGTGAAAGGTGCGAACTTTTGGATAACACCTGCATTGTTGAAGAAAATATCAATACGTCCATATGTTTCGACTGCTTTATTTACATAGTTTTGCACATCTTCTGTTTTCGAGACATCAGCCTTTACGAAGATGCCTTCTCCACCGTGTTCTTTCACAAGTTTTAACGTTTCTTCTCCTGTTTCCTGATTGAAATCGACTAATACAACTGTTGCACCATTACTTGCAAGTTTCAAACTGCTTGCTCTTCCGATTCCACTTCCTGCACCAGTTATGACAGCAATTTTATTTGATAATTCCATTCCTAATTCCTCCCTACTTATTCTACTTACATGAATCATTTTATTGCTTGTTTACAAAATTTTATTGTATTATTTTACGAATAATAGTAATTATTAATATAGTTTTTTAAAATGAACGAATTAATAAATATTTGAAAGGAGTTTATAGAATAGATGGAAATTGCCATACAAGATTTACAATATATTTGTGAGCTTATTTATAAGGCTCATAAAATACCTGTTTATTATGTCAATCAATTTGGTGAGATTGTATATGAATTTTCAAGTAGAGACTTAGGGAATCATCCATATTACAGCCAGTTCAAAGAGCAAATAAGTGTATATACTTATGAAGATAATCCAAAGGATTTTCCTATATTCTTCTCTAATTCAAATTTGAACTTTTTCTTTGTCAATCTAATAAAAACGAATTTATTTTTAGGTACCATTATTTTAGGTCCTACTCTTGAGTCAGAAATATCTGTTGAAATGATCAGCAAGATCATGGATGCTTTTAATGGAAACCTTAATAAAAGAAAACTCATTGAATACTACCATTCCATTCCCATTATTGGTAGTCAACAATTCCTATCGATTAGTCTATTGGTTTATTATTTGATATACCATAAAAAGCTTGATAAAACGATGGTTATCCAAAATAATGAAGCGTTGAGCCTTGATATGATTGAAATAGAGAATCTGGATCTTGAGCTTTCAAAAGGGAGAAGTAATTTCATTTTTCATTCCAATCTTTCATATGAACGGGTTTTGCTTGAGTATGTTAAAAACGGAAGGATAGATAAATTAAAGGATATCTTCGATTACTCTATTGTCGGTGAGGCAGAATTAGGATTATTATCGAAACGAAATCGCCTAAGAAGTGAAAAAAATTTAATGATAACGGGAATTGCTCTTGTTTGTAGAGCGGCAATTGAAGGTGGTTTATATGATGAAACGGCCTTTACCTTAAGCGACTTCTATATTCAACAACTAGAGGAATTAGAAAGCTTAAATGCAATATTGAAGTTAACGGAAGAGGCGATAATGGATTTTACCAAACGTGTGCACCAATTAAATGAAGAAAAATATTCTCCAACAATTACGGCATGTCAGCATTATATTTATGACCATCTTTATGACGATATCACACTTGATCACCTTGCAAAAATGAGTCGTTTAAGCCCAAATTACTTATCATCAGTTTTTAAAAAAGAGGTTGGTATACCAATAAGTGAATACATTCAACGGCAACGAATTGAAGAATCAAAAAAGCTATTACAATTAACAAATTATTCGATTTCAGACATCGGCACATCGCTAAATTTCAACGACCAAAGTTATTTTATAAAAATATTTAAAAAATACACTGGTTTAACCCCCAAGCAGTTTAAAAGTAATCTTTTTTCCGAGCATAAATCGACATAAATATCTATCAATGATAATTTATAACAATGAAGGCTAAAGACGCTGCAGGAACGAAGAGGTTCAGGTCTCGCCCCATGGAAAGCGAGCAACCTGTAGTGGAAATCAACATCACTGGGTAACATTTACGGCAATTTGGTAAATAATTTTTCAATAGCTAAAAAATCCATCTCTTTATTTAGAGATGGATTTTTTTTAGCTATTTTATTAGCCCATTGAACTACAAATTTCAATATAATGGCCATCTGGATCAGCAACGTACGCTACTGTTTGACCCCATGGCTTTGTAATTGGTTCTTTGATGATCGTTACACCATTTTTTCGTAAATCTTCTATCGTAGAATGCACATCTTCAGTTACAAAACCAATTTCAAAGGTTTGCGAAGATGTTTCAGTACTTTTATAGGTCAATCCTGTTAGCTCTTGAACATTTTCACGTTCAATCATAGCTAGTACAGTATTACCAGTATCTAATTCTACATACGTACCATGGTTTCCTCGGATAGGAAGACCTAAAGATTCAGTATAGAAAGTAAGAGATTGTTCTAGATTTGAAACATATAAAATTAAATACTTCATTTTTAACATTTCATTTACCTCCAGAATAGTTTAATCTCCATTTCTTTCTACAAAGATCTTGTTCATACCTTCTTATTCGAAATGATAAGTATAGAATGATTCTTTTGCAAAAAATGATTTTAATCGATCGTCTGGAATATCTTCAAACTTTTCGATTTTTACAACGTCTTTTAGCATTGACTCTGTTTGAGAGCGGTGTGCTTTCATCGTTCTTAGTTTTTGGGTTGCAACATCCATTACATCATTTACGATATCTGGTTTTCCTAAAACTTCAAAGCGTTCTTTCGTAATCGCAATACACCATACAGTAGGGCGATCATCTTTATCCATTCGACGAACCGCCTCAACAGCTGCTCTTGCAGTTGCATCATGGTCTGGGTGAACACCATGTTCTGGATAAAAAGTAATTAATAATGTTGGCTGAATTTCGTCGATAATTTCTTTAATTGGCTCGATTACTGCCTCAGGATCTTCGAATTCAATTGTTTTATCATGGAATCCTAGCATTCTTAAATCTTGGATTCCCATTTCTCTACAAGCATCGATTAATTCGTTTTTACGAATTGTAGGAAGTGATTCTCTTGTTGCGAAAAATGGATTTCCCATATTACGTCCCATTTCTCCTAAAGTTAAACAAGCGTATGTAACGGGAATTCCTTTATTTGTAAATTTAGAGATTGTTCCAGCAGCCCCAAAAGCTTCATCATCAGGGTGAGGGAACACAAGTAATACTTTTTCTTCTTTTTGACTCATTTTTAGTGCTCCTCTCTTAAAATGGTGTATGACTTAAATGAATTGCAATTGCAAGCTTTCCGTCTTCATTATGACCTGCTAGTAGGAGGCGATCTTGATCATCAACTTCAAAATCTGTTAATCCTTCTGCAACAACCCATCCTTCTTCAAGTTTTAATCCTACTCTGTATGGGTATTTTCCTGTAATTGTAGCACGGCTAATTATTACCTTCGTATTTCGGATAAAGGCATTTACTGTCATTACTTTTTCGTTAAAATGATTAGCGTAAGCTCCATTTGTAGTTTCTAAATGTAAATAGACTGTCTGATTTATATAATTTTGAAGTGCATCTTGGGCAGCACTGATTTCTAATTTTTGCATTTTTTTTAGCCTCCTTTAAAAAGTATTATAATCCAACTTTCCCTAAAATGGTAATTTGAGGGCTTCTTGTATTTAAATTTTAAACATAAAAAGATCCCTATCTATTGGGTGATAGGGATTGGGGGGATGTGTATAACATGATTACTAAAATTTAACTGTTTAAATATTCAGTTAATTTATATTAAATATACATTATAGGAAAATATTCGTCAACTAGTTTTATTAAAAAAATTTAAAATATTCAAAAAATAATAAAGAATTTAAGAATTGCTGACTTTTTGCCGATGATATACATGACTAGTAGTCGACAAAAAACATGTATTTGTGCAAAAAAGGCAAATTTTTACTTGTTTTGCCTTTTTTTTCTTTTCTAATAAAGCATTAGTTGTTAAACTAGAATAGAATAATCACTTTTAAAAGGAGGTTTTTAACGTGAAGGCAGAAGCGCGAAAATTATATAATCCACAAAGAGAAGAAATGAATAAGCCTTCTCGTAATCAATTTCCGCAGACTCATAAAAGAAAGACAATCCGAATCCATAGGATCACTTTGATGATTTTATATTTATCTCTAATTATTGGATCTGTAATGTATATGTTTAGTCAAAATAAAATTGTTTCAGCAAAGCAACGTGAACTGTCAAAACTACAAGTTGAACAAAAAAAATTGACTAAAACAGAAAAAGACTTAAACAGGCAAGTTAGACTATTAAATGATCCGGATTACATCGGAAACTATGCTCGCGGTGAATACATGTTCTCTAAAAAAGGAGAAACAATTATCATCGTACCGAAACCGAAAGAAGATAACAACTAAAAACATTTAATTAATCGAAAAGATTCTCAAAAATTTTGGGAATCTTTTTTTCTATATTTTTATTATAGAACGGTTGTTCGTTTGTTGCAAGAAAGAAGACGAACATACAAACTAAAATGGGAGGATGGATATAGCTTAATAAAGAAAATTCCCGTTCCCTTAGCCAGTTTTTGCAATTTTTGACTTTTTTTTAATTCGAACTACCTATATTTTCTACAAAATTTTCACTATTCTGAAAAATGTATTTTTGATATAATTTAGTTAAGCTTAAATAAGGAGGAATAACATGAAGAAGTTCATTTACGTTTTTGCTATTCTAATTGTACAAGTCATATTGACGTTCCTTGTTAGTGTTCTCGCGGATTCAGCGGCTAGTAATATTGCTATTATGGTAGGATTCGTTACGACGATGTTCCTTTACTGGAAAACAGCTAAAAAAGAAAGCTATACACCGTTACAAAGGTATCAATGGTTACGCGTTGCAGGGCTAGAATTAAACGATTTACATAAAGATTTCCAAAGGAAAATTGCTATTAAAGCATCTCTGATGTATAGTTTTTCTGGTTTAGTAGTTACACTGTATACATCACATATTTTACTATAAGGTTGATCAAAAAGAAATGGACAAGCATAACGCTGTCCATTTTTTGTGCTGTTTTATATTATTTATTCTGGTTCTTGCTGTAGGCGTTTAATTCTTCTTCTAAATGCTACAGATGAGACAAGAATACTTAGTTCATATATAACCAATAGCGGTAAGCTTGTCATCATATCGGATACAAAATCAGGTGGTGAGATTGCCGTCCCGATAATGATAAGGATAAAGTAGGCAAATCGTCTTGATTTTTTTAAAAATGCTGGTGATACGATTCCGATGCTTGTTAAAAACATGATAATGACTGGTAAATCAAAGAAAAATGCAAAAGGAATAACTAAGTTAAATAAGAAGCTAAAATAGCGTTCAGCTGTAAATGTAACTGTTACTAAGTCTGCTCCGATGTTTTGTAAAAACTTTAAAACGTTCGGAAAGATAAAATAATATCCAAATGCTAAGCCACAAATAAACAATATGAATAAAGCTGGTATGTATAGCATTGTAGTTTTTCGTTCTTTTACATGCAAGGCCGGCTTTACAAACGCCCATATTTGATAAGCGATAAATGGGATACTACACGCAATCGCGAATACTCCACCAATCATTAGATAAATCCAAAGTACATCACTTGGACCTAATGCTAGAAGTTTTCCATTCAAATCTTTAACAAGGAAATTGAATATAGTTTTCGTATAATACAACCCAATCCCTAAAAAAATAACGAATGCTACAATAACTTTTATGATTCGATTTCGAAGCTCATCTAAATGGTCAATGACACTCATTTCTTTTTCTTGCATAATTTCCCCCAAAGCAAACTGTGAAAGTATTTTATTACACTTTAAAAAGTATAAATTGGCAGCAGTATTTTAGAATACGATTTAGTAGCCATCTCTATCGAATAAAGTGTAAGTGCAACTACGTCATTGTCTAAAGGACTCTCCAATCGACGAGTTGTAATATTGAGCTTCCTATATTTTGTCAGAAAAATGAACAATCGTCAATGATATCAGGACTTTAATTACCATCTTTTGTTAATATATTAATATGAAATCTAACCTTGTCCGACTATAATTAGAGTATGAGTATGTAAGATAAGGATGGTAAGTATTTTGGATGGAAAAAGTCATGTAATTGTAGGATTATTTGCAACTGGTGTCACAATGTATGCAACAAAGAATGATTCTATAATCGTTCCACTTATTGTAGGGGCAATTAGTAGTTTGGCTCCTGATTTAGATCATCATAATAGCTCGCTAACAAAAAAGGTTTCAATGCCGCTAAAAATTTTTTTAAGCTTAATCTTTATAGCAGCTACATTATTTATTGTTATGAAAACTGGCGCGTTAATTTATTCTGGCTCCTGGATTTATGGAGTAGGTATTCTCACATTATTTATTATGATAGTTAGCTGGCTTCGGAACATAAAAACAATTTTGATGTTAACTGGCATATTAATTGCAGTTATTGGCTGGTTTTTCTTTCATAGTTATTGGTCAATCGTTGCGCTTGGGTTATTTGTTGCTGTTTCATCAAGATTAAAACATCGTGGTCCAACGCATTCACTTTATTTTTTAGCGATTTGGAGTGGAATTTGTTATCTACTGCAAAAAGATTTAATGATGAACGGATTATGGTTAGCTGGTACGGTCGGTTATTTTTCTCACCTTTTAGCAGACCAGTTATTTACAAAACAAAATATTAAGTGGTTATAGGCTTCTAAATTCTCACATTTTTTTATCACAAATATCCATACTAAGAATGATGTGATGATGAAAGAAGGGGCAGTATTGAAAAAAATAAATTCTCTGATATCCATGTGGATTTTGTTTTTTATGCTAGCTATGTCATTCCCAGTGGATGCAAGTAGGACCTATAATTCTCAAACTATTAAGGTAAATACGAACTCATTTGTTCTGACTAAACAAACAACAACGAATCTTGCACTTAGAAGATCGTATCGTTCAAATAGAAGTTACAGACCGACAGCACCTAGATCAAGTTATCGGTCTTATAGAAGTCCTGGAAGGAACTTTTTTGGTTATGCAGGTGCATTTGGGTTAGGTTCGCTATTTGGCTCAATGTTAAACCCATTTGGAGGCTATTATGGCGGTCAGCACTTTGGTTTCTCATTTTTTAGCTTACTATTAGATATTTTAGTAATAGTAGTTATTATTTGGTTTATCAAGAGAATCTTTCGTAGAAACCAATATTAACTTTGTGAGGTGGCTTGTGAAAATCTTTTTTGATGAACAAGATGTTGCCAATGCAATTTGTGTATATGCAGCTGACCTTGAAGGAATTCGTCCAGAAAATGTACAAATTGAATTTCAATTTAATGAAGATGATGGCGTATGCTGTGAAGTATCAGCTAATCATCGGAATTTAATTTATTTTGAGCAACAAATAAGTGATGCAATTGGTTTTTACTTAGACGAGATTCATCATTTTTCTTCTCATTCGATGGAAATCATAATTGGTTTTGATGAAGAAGCAGGCATTACGAGTGAAATATCATTTACCTAGTCACAAAACCCTGAAGAGAACAAATGTTCTTTTTCGGGGTTTTTTTCGTTTATTTAGGCATAAGTCGTCACATATTCGTAAACAATATCTTGTACTATTTCATGTAATTCGCGGTCATCCTGTAATTGTTCGGTAATGACTTGATTGTACAGTTCATTTAGCATATCAGCTGTAATCCACTGTTCGTGTTCTCCTCTATATTGCATTAGTGCGCGTTTAATCATCTGTTTTATAAATTGTCCATTCACTGCATTTTTCCTCCCTTAAGCTACTTTTTAGTATATCCAAAATTTTGTATCGTTCCTAGCGAAAAAAACATTGAAATAGAACGTATATTCGTTTAATATATGTTTATAATAAAAATAAGAACATTAGTTCTGCTATTTTTTGGGAAATCGGAGTGATATGTATGAGCATTTGTTATGAAGAGTTACCACATCATCGTATATTATGCATCGATATGAAGAGCTTTTATGCAAGTTGTTCTGCGGTCATGCTCGAATTAGATCCATTGGAATGTTATTTAGCAGTTGTTGGAGATGTAGAAAGAGAAGGAAGTATTGTGCTTGCAGCTTCACCGCGATTAAAAAAGGAGTTTGGAATCAAAACAGGATCAAGGGTTTTTGAAATACCAAAAGATCCGCGAATTAAAATTGTAAATCCTTCAATGGCAAAATACTTAGAAGTCTCAACAAACATCGTAAAATTATTAAATGAATTTGTACCTTTAGAGGATTTACATGTATACAGTGTCGATGAATGTTTTTTAAAGGTCGATGGAGTAAAAAAATTATGGGGGGATGCATGGGAGGTTGCCGAAAAAATTCGTGCTGAGATTATGGCACGATTTCAATTACCATGTTCGGTTGGGATTGGCCCCAACATGCTTTTGTCGAAGCTCTGCTTGGATTTAGAAGGAAAAAAAGATGGGATAGCAGAGTGGACTTATGAAGATGTAGAAAAAAAACTATGGCAAGTAAGTCCTCTTAGTGAAATGTGGGGAATCGGTAAAAGAACCGAGCGAACTTTAAATGGAGTGGGGATTTTTACGGTAGGACAGCTAGCGAAATATCCTCTTCATTTGCTTGAAAAGAAATTCGGAGTAATGGGCAATCAACTATATCATCATGCATGGGGAGTAGATTTGTCTGAACTAGGTGCGCCAATAATGAACGGGCAGATTAGTTTTGGTAAAAGCCAAATATTAATGAGGGATTACACAAAAATAGAAGAGATTAAATTTGTTATACGTGAAATGTGCGAAGAGGTTGCGCGCCGAACTCGAAATGCAAAAAAAGCAGGAAGAACCGTTACTTTAGGAATTGGATATAGTCGTGAAGAGTTCGGTGGAGGATTTTCTCATGCGTTTACAATGGATGAACCTACAAATATTACTTCAGATTTGTATAAAATATGTGCAAAACTTTTTGATCAATATTACGAAGGAAAGACTGTTCGCCAAATCCTCATCTCCCTTTCGAACATTGTTAGTGATGAAATCATGCAACTAAATTTATTTGATCAGAAAAAACCTCAAAAGCGTAAATTAGGATATGTCATGGATGCAGTCCGAAAAAAATACGGATCAACTGCGCTCCTTTGGGCTGTTTCTTATGCAGAAGGAGGAACGACACTATCTCGAAGCAAGCTAGTAGGTGGACATAAAGGTTGAAAATTTCTTGAAGCCGCTCTAGCTAACTTTCCCCTTATAAGTCAAAACAACTAGTATTTGTCTCAACAAGAAGAATAAGAAAAGGAGAAGAATGCCGATGATTCGTGACCGTGGAACGATTAAATGGACTTCAATGATGTTACCTGAACACGTGAAAATACTCCGTGATTGGAAAGTATCCCAAAACTATGAACAACCAAAAGATGTAGACGAACAATTATTAGAGGAAATGAACCGTCAACTTCAGCAGGCAATTCACGAGGATGCAAGTGTGCAAATTACTTACTATAAAGATCACTATCATCATAATGTAAAAGGAAAAATAGGGAAAATCAATTTACACCAAAATAGACTATCCATTTATGAAGAACAAGCTGGATATATGGAGCTATACTTAAGCGATATTGTTGACGTCAAAATTGAATCATAAAATAATGTTAATCATTAACGAAAAATCCCCCCTACTTCTGTATATATACATCGAAAGGGGGAGTTGAAAATGGCACAAATTGCTACTCAACAACTTACATTGTATGTAAATTTACATGCAGGAAAAGATGCACAAGGAAAAATCATCATCAAGAGAAAGGCATACAAAAATGTCCGAGTTGATCTTGATTTAGTGAAGCTAAGCGAAGTTGGAAATGCTTTAGCATCACTGCAAGAACTACCATTAGTAGACCTAGCAGTACTAAGCAACGGAATACTTTTAAACAGTCTGTAAACAAGGAGGAAAGTGACATGATTCAAACATTAGAACTAAAATTTTTAAATGAAAGTGAAAAGGTTGTTACTCTCACAGTAGACAATCCAACAATCCCAGTTAGTCCAACATTAATTAATCAAGTAATGGACAAAATTGTAGCAAATAACGTATTCACTTCTTCAGGTGGATTTGTTGTAGCAAAGCAGGGTGCTCGATTGGTTGGGAAAGAGATTGTTGAGATTGAGTTATAGGCTCTAAAAACTTAAAAAATAAGCGCTACTATAGGATAAATGACAGAAATAGTAACGATGTAAGAGCCTTGACCATTAGTTTAAAGACCTTCTTAAATGCAGAAGGTCTTTTTTTGCGTTATAATAGTAAAGAATGAACTCATAAAATAGTAGATAGTAAAATTGTAATAAGAATGTTTTAGTAGAATTAGTGAATACTTAGCATTCAAATAGCAATAGAATAGTAGAAAAGGGGAGAACGACATGGCATTAATTGCAATTGATATGGATGGTACACTTGTAAATGGTAAAAATGGGATACCAGCAGAAAATATTGAAAGCATCCGGGCAGCACAAAAGGAAGGAATCCATGTTGTCATTTCTACGGGCAGAATGTATGAAAGTGCGAAGGAAGCATTAGATGAAGCTGGATTGACTTGTCCGATTGTTTGTTTAAATGGATCTCAAATATATGACTATGAAGCGAAAATTTTGCATAATGATTCAATGGATAAAGAAATTTTTGCAAAAGCTTTAAGCATATGTGAGGCGGAAAATAAGACATTTATTATAAGTACTAGTGAAGGATCATTTACGAAGTGCCGAGATACTCTATACGATGAATTTTTTACTGATAAGAATACTGGCAAGACGCATAAGGTTACGGCTACTTTAAGAAAAGTTCGAAATTACACATCAATTGAGGATTTTAATAATCTTGATGTTTATAAAATATTATTTCTTTCCAATAATAAAGAAGCTATTAGGCGTATTCGACTAAATTTAATGCAAGAAGAAGGGCTATTAATTACTTCATCAAGCTCAAACAATGTTGAAATTAATGCCGCAAATGTTAGTAAAGGAGCGGCTTTATTGAAGCTTGCCCCAATTCTTGGAGTAGATTTAAAGGATAGCATGGCAATAGGAGATAGCTTTAATGATGTCTCTATGTTTAACCGAGTAGGATTTCCGGTAGCGATGGGAAATGCGAAAGAAGAACTAAAAAGCCATTGTACATTTGTTACGAAAACAAACGAAGAAGCAGGCGTAGCGCATGCGATTTATCATTTTTTAGACCAAAAACAAAAATTGAAGCAAAACTAATTAAAGATTAGTCATAGAGGGAACTCAGAAAGTCAAAGTACTTTTTGGGTTCCTTTTTTTAAATTCTATTAAATCAAAAAAATATTAAAAAACTAGTGGACATGCCGTAACGAAAAAGGAAAATTTTCATATTAATAAGATATAGACAAGCCTTTAACTAGTAATTTCGAAAGAGGATTTATGTCTAATAATAAGAAAAGGTGATAGTATGAGACATCCGAGACACCCAAGACATCATTATCCGCCAATCCCTCCAGGGGAAAATTTTGCATTTGTTACAAATAGCGGAGGAAAAGTTGAGGTAACAAGTAAGGGTACAAATATAACTTTCCCATCATTTCAATATTTAGGCGAAGGAATTACAATTAATCGAGCAAATGATCGCTTAACAATTGAGGAACCAGGTAATTATTTTATTACTTACACTGTGAATTTAAATTTACTATTGGGAGTATCTTCAAGAATTTTAATAAATGGTCGACCTATAAATGCATCCGTAATCGCAAATGAAGTGAATAGATCCATCTATAGTAGTCAAATGGTTTTACCGTTAGATGCTGGAAACACAATTTCACTTCAATTATTTGATTTTGAAGGAGAAGTTACGCTGTTACAAGGTGCGGGAGCAACTATTAATGTTTTCAGAGTTCACTAATTTCAATTAATTGCTCCTTATTGCAAAAAATGCATTACTTTTTTTAAGTAGTGCATTTTTTTATGGATTGAAAGCATAGAGTAAAAAGGGATATCTACTGCTAGACGCGAAAGTACATAAACGAGCAAATAAAAAAGGTTAGGAGAAATATATATGAGTAAAAAAGAATTTCTATTAGATCAATTAGAAGTTTGTCGCAATGTTGAAAGTTGGATTCAGCCTTTAAGTATAGCATTAGAAAATTTAAGCTTAGAAGATATTAGATGGAGACAAAATGAGTCTACACATACGATTTGCGAAATCGTAAATCATCTTTATTTTTATAATGAAAGATGGTTAAGAAGATTTAATGGGGAAATCCCTACTGAAATGAGAGAAAGTAATGCTTCAACTTTTCGTAATTTAGAAAATTTAACAATAGAAAGCTGGCAGGAGTTAGTTCAGCGGTTAGATGAAAACTTAGCCAATTGGCAGCTAGCTATAAAAGAAATAGATGAATCAAAACTGCATGAACAAATTCCGAATTTTCCAGTAGATGCAAATTGGTGGGGAGCGTTATCTAACTTATGTACTCATAATACATATCATATAGGGCAAATCATTTATATTCGAAAAGCACAAGGTTCGTGGCAATCGAAAGAAGAGTAAGGGTTCATGAGTAAGCAAAAAAGCAGAAATCATTAAAAATGTTACTAATAGAGGGTTCACTTAGCGATGATATTGTTGGACGCTAATTGACCAACTCATTTTTCAACAACGTGAAATACGATCTTTATAGAAAAAGATCGTATTTTTTTATTGCTGGAATAGAAATAGTAGGCTAATTTGGAAGAAGCAGGAATATATAGAAGTAGAGTTGAAAAAAGTATATAAAATAAGAAAAATGGAGACCAAAAATGATTGCACAAAATGTTATTGCTTACATTTTAAAGAAGTATAAGCTAGATGAATCAAACTTTTTAGGAAAAGGACAAGAAGCAGAAGTTTATGCTTATGATCATGAGAGAGTTTTAAAAATATATAAGCTAGCAGCCTATCCAAAACTAAAGATATTAAAGCAATTTTATGAGTCATTAAACTTTAGTGATGTACATTTTGAACTGCCGAAAATTCACGAAATTATAAAAGAAGAACATACTATTTTAACGATTGAAAAACGAATTGAAGGTAAAAATATTCAAAAGGATTTATCAAAGTATAATGAGCAAAAATTAGATTCTTTTTTTGAAAACTATTTATCTACAATATTAAGTATCCAAACAATTAAATTAGAAAACCGAATTAAAGGCATTAAATTATTAAGTGATTATGAAATTTCTTCTAAGGATTGGTATGATTTTTTAAAACAGTCATTACTAAAAAAGAATATCGAAGTAGAAGGCTATTTAAAAAAAGATGTAATGGATTATGAAGTGAAATTAAATCGACTACTGGAAGGATTTTCGGTTAAATATGAAGGGGTCTATTCACTTGTACATGGGGATTATTATCCATCAAATCTATTAGTAAATGAAAATGGACAAATCAATGGAGTAATTGATTTCGGATTAATGACATTATATGGGGACCCATTATTTGATGTTGCATTGAGCTGGATTTTATTTGATTTATATGATGAATTGGGAGAAGTAAAATTAGAAAGATATTTAAATAAAATAGTTAATAAATTAGGTGAAGAAGTTAGAAGTACAATCCATTTATACGTTCTTTTTTATAGTATTTATTCAGCTAATTTCTTTTCGGAAAATTGCAGCGATGGACATTATCAGTGGAGTGTTCGCAATTTAAATAATGAGAGATTTTGGATAGCGCTAGGAAACTAAAAATTATATGAAACGATGAATAATAAAAACTGCTCACTATTACTAGCGAGCAGTTTTTTGTTTATTTATTGACTTCAGATTTTACTAAACTAGCAACAAGAATATAACGCTTTGGTGCATGTCCAATAAAATTAAACGGGTAACAAGTGCTCACCGTTAATGTAGGTCTTGGTTTTGGAATAATAACAGTGCGATCATCTTTATCAACGATACGAATTCTGTGGACTTTGTAAGTAAAAGTACCAGCAGAAGTTTTTACAATTAATGAATCGCCTATTTTTACTTCACCAAGATGACGAAATACAGTATCTCTATGACCAGCAAGAACACTATTATCTCTTTCACCTGGCATCACGGATTTGGCATAATGACCGATTCCTTTTGCAAGCTCGTCCTCATCTGTCCCGTGAAAGATTGGTAGAGTAGCTTCAATTCTAGGAATCGTTAATGTGCCCATTTCTTCGCCAAATTTAGGATAGGTCTTATAAAGTGGCTCATTTTTTTTAATTTGCTTCAATTTAGTTGCTGTTTCAGTTTTAATTTCTTTTTTAAAATCATCCTTTGACTGTTTATACAGTACATAGGTTTTAATCAATGAATAAGCATTAGTTGAAGCAAAAAATAATCCGATAATAAAAAGAAGTGCAGAAAAAATAAGAAGTACTTTTCGTTTTCGACTCATAGCTTATCGTTTTGCAATTACCTTTTTACGTAAAACAACAGCAGCTAACATCATTAACATACCAACCATTGTCCATTCAGTTGTATGAGTTGCAGTAGTTGGTAGTTTTCCACCATTTTCTGTTCTAACAGTAACAGTTGGTTTTTTCTCTGAAGTTTTAACTGCTTTTTGAGTATCTTTCACGATATCTACTAATTGGTCATCGCCTAGTAGTGCATCTGGTGTAAATAAAGCGTCTAATAATAGATTACCAGCGTTATCATAAATCTCTAAATATACTTTTAGATCTTCCATAGAATCCATAGAATCATCCATTGTAAGTATTTTAGCAAAAGTTAAAGGTGTTTTAACGCCTTTTTGTTCAATTTGAACTTTAATATCAATTTTTAAAGTAGATTGAAGCTCTTTTACGATATTCATTAATTCTACTTTTAATGCATCGGGTAATTCTTCTGGAGTAGCCTCAGTATCCATTGAGAAAAATTCAGGATAGTTTTCTTCTAAAGCAGAAGCACGGTCAGCTAAAGCTTCTAATTTTGCTTCAATAGCAGGATCATCATTCACAACTTTTTCTAGGTATGAAGATAGATTATTCATTTCTGCTTCAGTAATGCCAAACGCAGAAAAAACATCAGAAAGATCATCCATAGAAGGGAACTCATCTTCTGAACTACCTGACTCATCTTGATCTAAGTAAATTAAATTTTCAATATCAGAAGTGAAGTAGTAAGTATCAAGTAATGATGCATTTTTGTCCATATCATCATAATAGACTGCTAGATCAATAACTTCTTTCTCAGTATAACCATTCTCTTCTAGAACTGCGTCTAATGTTTTTTGCGTAAGTCTTTCACCTAAAGTCTCTTCTAACTCAGCAACTGAATCGAAATCAGAGATCGACTCTCCGTAGTATGATTGTAAGTAGTCGTTTAATTGATCTTGAGTCAAACTGATACTCTTTAAATAACTATTTAATTCATTTGTGTTTGGCGCTGCGTAAGCAGATACACCTGGTGCAACTAGTGCTGCTGATAAAACGACTGATGCTAATACCTTTTTCATGTTACTTCCCCCTTGAAATGAATCCTAAAGTTAAGTGTGATTAGATTAGTCTTATGAATGTTTCAAATAGATTAGAGGTGAGGGCATTAAGAAAGCCGATTATTTAAAATAATTCAATAATCGGCGCCAGAAAAATAATATTATTCTGCTTCTTCTTTAGGAGCTCGAACGACAGATTCAAACTTTCCTTTGTGAGTACCGTCACAGTATGGTAATTTACTTGATAATCCACATCGGCATAATGAGAAAGCCGCTTTTTGTGGATATGTATTTCCTTCAGCGTCAACTAGATCTACTGTACCAGTGACACGTAAAGGACCATTATCTAAAACTTTAATTTGAACATCAGACATAATTCATTCCTCCTACACATCTAAAATCATTATATTACATTTATGTTAAATTAAAAGGGGGATTTTAATTTAAAATTAATTTTTAACATGAAATTAATATAAAAA
>NZ_JBHJTJ010000017.1:0-84149 GCF_042267765.1 Gottfriedia sp. NPDC056225
CTATCAATGTTAGAAGACCTTGAATCAAATTTAATTGACAACGAATTCCAATCTCCTTTTTATGGGATTTATTTAGGTAAAGCACTAATTGCCAGAATGAGCTTATATACACATAATGAAAATAATGAAGAAATTATTGAGATCAATAAGATGGAAGTTCTTCCTTATTATCAAAAGAAAGGTTACGGAAAAGAATTAGTAAAATTCGCTAAATCCTTTAATAAAACAATCAAAACGATTCCAAGAGCAAATTCAAATGAGTTTTGGAAAAAGCTAAACTTCATAGAATCTGATTCTCAATTTGTTATTTGGAAGCCTGAATCCAACTAAATACAAATATATTACAATTAATACTTACTTAATGAAAAAACTCAACATCCCCGATTTGGAGATGTTGAGTTTTTTATTTTACTTTTGTGTCATTTTTAGAACTCACACTTACTAATTTCCTTTTTTGATCTAAGAAATCAAATAAATGTTCATATTCATTTTGAAGTTCACTTAATTTTTCAGTTAATTGTTGTTTTTCGATTTTCAACTGCTCATTTTCTTGTTTATATTTCAATAGTTTTTTCTCTAAAGATTGAAGATCTTTTATTTTACTACCTGCATCAACTTTTAATCTTAAATACTCAAGGAATTTATAAACTGATTCAAAAGTTATTTCTGATTGAACTCTTTCAGATGTTGGTTCTACTACTTCTACATCATTAGTCTGATTAGTTATTTCTTCTACTACGAGTTCTGTTTCAGATTCAGATATAGGTTGTTTTTTACTACTATTTTTTGCATTTTCAATCTCTTCTTTATAAAACTTTCTAACAAAAGAATTCCATCGATAACCACATGCAGCAGCTGTCCTTGATAAACTCTTTGCAACAATCTTAAATGCCATTAATTGAGTTGACCCTTCATTTATCGATTTTAAAACTACTTCAGCTAAGTAGTTATCCTCATCTTTTGTCCATGCATCCTGGCGATTTGCAACCATTTGCAATCCCCTCCAATTTCTTATGCATTAAGCAGATTTTACTAATTCATATGCACAAAAAAATGAAGGTAGAAGATTACTTTTCCAATTTTTTTGTAAATTGTTCAATATTTTTTATGTGTTCATCTGAAAACCATAGTGGCATTGCGGAAATAACTTCTTCTTCCATTCGCTTCTTAAGATTTTGTTCAGTCCATTTACGAATAAGTATTTTCTTATTTTGATGATGAATTTGTGCTGGAATACCTTTAGATAAATTGATAAAGCTTTCATTATGTAAACTAGTTAAATCTTTTGCTAGTTCATGTATAAACCCTATTTTCTTAGCTTGATATGCGGTGTATATATTTGAGGATGATAATAGCGTAATCCAATCTTGATGATTCATTTTTTCTTGAAGTATAGTCCCTCCACCCCACGATGTTGGGATCCCCATTCTACCTTGTATAAAACCTATTTTTGCATTGTCATTTGCGTATCTAAAGTCGAATGCACTTGCAAGTTCGCAACCGCCACCTAATGCATACCCATTAATAAAACAGATTGTAATTTGAGGTAACATTGCAATTTGATAAATTACCTCACACATTTTTAAATTAAAGGACTCTAATCCTTTTATATTATTTTTAAATTTCAAGATTGTATTTAAATCTCCACCGGTACAAAAATATTTCATACCTTCACCAGTTAAAATAACTAGTTTGCTTTGAGATTTCATTCGGATCTCTTGGATAATTTCAGAAAGTTTTTCAACAGTATCTTCATCTATGCAATTCCCGTAATTTGGCCTATTTAAAAAGATATAATCTATTTCATCACGTTGATATGTAATTACTTCAGACATTGCAATCTCACTTCCTATTCCTAATTTTCTGATAGTTTATATTATACTATACAGCAATTAAAAAAGGGCAGGTTTTCAGGAAAGTGGGTTTTTATGGTAAATGAAATTTTTGGACAAAAGGAAAAGCACATAGTTTCCTATGTGCTCTTTAAAGACTAGCTTATTTGCTAAGTACTTGTTTTCCTTTGTAGTGACCGCATGATTTACATACGCGGTGTGCTAATGTTAATTCGCTACAGTTTGGGCATTCAACCATTCCAGGTACCGCTAATTTGAAATGCGTACGACGCTTTCTTTTTACAGTTTTGGACGTTCTTCTTGCAGGTACTGCCATTGATCCCACCTCCTTAAAGTGAGTGTTTGTTATGAAGCCGGTTATCCGGTACTTCTCAATTATCTTGTTTGTCAAAAAATTTTGCTAATCCAGCAAGTCGAGGGTCAATTTTTTGCTCTTCTTCGACATGTTCCCTAACTTCCCAATCTGTTCCTGATGTTGGAGCTGTTTCTTTCCCTTCAATATCCTCAGCAAAAACTTGCATTGGAATTTCAGCTAAGATACATTCCTCAATCACTGGGGTTAAGTCTAACACATCACCCTCTAGGATGTGAAAATTCTCATCTTCACTTTTCCATTCAGTTGTTGTAAAAAATGTTTCTGTTGTGGTAATCGACAAAGGATATTTTACATCAACTAATGTTCTTACACAAGGTAAAATTAAATATCCAGTTATTGTTAAATGAAACGTATATCGGTTCGTTCCAAAATCAACTCGTCCAGTAACTTCAATTGGAGAAACTTCTCGAATCTCAGGATTACGTTCCTTTATTTGACTAATATCAATTGTCTCATCTAAATTTAAACCTTTATGTCTTAATTTCTGCAACTGGTGCACTGACCATTTCATAAATAACCACCTCAAGGCAACAATGAAAATTATATATTCCTTAAAACCATTTGTCAATATTTTTTCTTTACACATTAGAAAAGTGGAGGCGACTGTTCAGCTTCGAAAAGCATAAGACGATTTTTGGCTAAGATTTACAGTTTAATCTTAGACGAAAATTGGCTTATGATCTATGGGAAGCTAGTCATCGTACATACTTCTTTTTACGACAAAAGTGCTAACTTTTTATCCAACAAAACATTTTAAGCTATGGTTCCACTTCCTAATTTCTAGAGCAGGTGCAATACATCACAATAATTTTAGTAACTGATTGCCCCGACATGCATTTAGAGGTTTCCCTTCTAAGATTGCAATAAATCATCTACTGAAACATTATTAATTGTCCGCCCTTTTCCCTAAAAATCGTGTATCTTGCTCTTAATATGTAACCTATCTAATATATTATTTTCTACAACAAAATTCAATACAATTCACACTAGGTTGCGAATTATTTCTCGAAACTGGTATTCTTAGTGTATAAATTCGTGAAATTAGTAAATATTGGAGGTGCATTTTTAGTGCGTTCAGTTGGTGTAGTAGTTGAATATAACCCTTTACATAATGGTCATGTTTTTCACTTAACTAGTTCAAAAAATACAACAAATGCAGATGTTGTCATTGCTGTTATGAGTGGGCAATTTTTACAAAGAGGCGAACCCGCTGTCGTCCCAAAGCATGTGCGTACTAAGTTAGCTTTACAAGCCGGGGCAGATCTTGTTATTGAGCTACCGTATAGCTATTCAACTCAACATGCTAGTATTTTTGCAAAAGGAGCTATTTCAATTCTTGATTCGCTAAAATGCGATTACGTTTGTTTTGGTAGTGAAGAGGGAAAGATTGAAACTTTTTACGAGTTAATTAAGCAAAAGAAACAACTCACTTCTTCTATTAATTCAAGTATTCGTACTTATCTTGATCAAGGTTTAAGTTATCCTGCAGCATATAGTACTGCATTACAAACAAATCTAGAAACAGCTAACTTAGATGTCTCACTTCCAAATAATATATTAGGGATACATTATTTGGAGGCAATAGAACATTTCAAAAGTAAAATGGAAGGTAGTACAATTCAACGTATTGCTGCCAATTATCATGACGAAGAAACGAATCATCAAAGTATCGCTAGTGCCACGGCAATTCGAAAAATACTAAAAGGAAACAACCAAACAATTTCTGATTTTGTGCCAAGTTTTACGAAAGATTCCATTGAGGACTATATTAATGAGTTTGGGACAATTCATTCCTGGAATGAATATTTCCCATATTTAAAATACAAATTAACTACTGCAAAAAAAGAAGAACTTGAAGAAATTTACGAAGCTGTTGAAGGATTAGAAAGAAGAGTTTTAAATTCAGTTTTAAACTGTCTTGATTTTGAAGAGCTAATGACAGCAATTAAAACAAAAAGATATACTTGGACTAGAATCCAGCGATTGTTAACACATTTATTAACAAACACTTCCAAAAACGAAATGTCTGCAATATTAGAGAAAGATCGTGTACCATATATCCGTTTACTCGGGATGAGCTCTATGGGTAAAACTTATTTAAATAGCAAAAAGAAGCTAATTGATGTGCCAATCTATACGACCATTAATCAACAAAATCAAAAAGAATTAAGTACTGATTTAAAGGCAACTTATGCTTATGCATCAATTCTTCCTATAAGCAATCAGCAAAAATTAATAAAAACTGAATTCGCTATGTATCCGATTATATACAATGAAACTACAAATCAATTTAGTAGGTCATAGAACATATGAAAAAATGAGTCAGGAATTAAGAGATCCTGCCTCATTTTTTTGTTTTTAGCTTTTCTAAATAAGTTATAGCATCGCTGTAAGTATTGACCGGTACAATTTTCATTTTTAACTTATGTTTTTTTGCACTTTTAACAGCTTCATTATAATTCGAATTCTTTTTACCATTTTCATTTGGTGCAAAAAATATTTCTGCTCCAGCATCAGATGCAGCTATTATTTTTTGAGAGATCCCACCAATTGGACCGACGACCCCATCTATATCAATTGTCCCTGTACCAGCTATTTCATGTCCTTTGGCAAGATGCTCATCTTTTAATTGATCATAAATTTCTAACGCAAACATTAGTCCCGCTGATGGCCCCCCTATTTCTTCAGAGTTTATTTTAACTTTTGGATTTGTAGTTAGCTCTAAATTTTCGGCAATCGAGACACCAATTCCAGCACGATTTGGTTCGTCCTTAAATGTTTTTGTTTTTATATTAAAATTTTCGATTTTACCTTCACGGTTTACTTCCAAATTAAAATTAGTACCAGGCTTACTAGCTTGAACCGTATTTGTAAAATCAGTTAAAGTACGGATTTCTTTTCCGTTTATTTTTGTAATGACATCTCCTAGCTTTAAAACATGAAATGCAGGCATATCATGTATTACTGAAACAACAACAATCCCATTTTCCGTAACTTTATAAGTTCTATGAGCCTGTTTATATGCATTTAATATTGCAGCTTGTTTTGATTCTTCCATATATCTTAATTGACGAAATTGATAATCTTCATCGCTTTCACCTTTTACTTTAATTTCATCGATTTTGTAAAGATGATAATTATCATTTACCTTTGTAGCTATATAGGAGTATATATTTGCCTTTCCCATTGCTACGGTAGTTAGCATGAATTCACCTTTATCTTTCTTAGCACCATCAACTTTAACATAAGGTCTAAGAGGCTCAGCTAAGCCAGGTTTTGTCACATAATAATGTAAAGGAATGAAATACAATAGAATTAGTGTAATACCAACAACTAATAGTACATTAAGAATTCTTATCCTTTTTTTCACTATTTTTCTCCTTCCACTGCTCAATCTTTTCAAAAATTTCTGGAATTAATGCTTCTGTAGCTTCTTCTCCGATTTTGATTACATTTTCGAGATCTGTAAAGTTTCTAGAATTAATATGATCTAATTTAGGCCTAATCATGATATTCGATACGACTTCTCTATTTCTAACGAGCTCATGTTGCATTATTTCAATACTCTGCATGATGACATCATAAATTGTTGAAACTTCGCCACTAACCTTAATTGGTGACGCATCTACTCCAATAATAAAATCCGCTCCCATCTCTTTTACAACCGAAACAGGGATACGATCAATTACTCCACCATCAACCAAAAGTTTACCATTCCAGGTTTCGGGTACAAAAATTCCAGGTATTGAAATACTTCCGCGGACCGCAGTAGCAATATCGCCTTTTTGAAATACGATTTTTTCTCCTGTTAATAAGTCTGTTGCGACAACTGATACTGGTAAATCTAAATCTTCAAGCTTCCTACCAAAAGAAAGCACCTTGATTAGTTCTTTTACCCTGTTTCCAGAAATTAACCCCATCTTCGGAACAACATAGTCAATATAATATTTTGATTGAAATACTCTCGCAATTTTATACAGTCGCTCAACATTCGTACCAGCCCCGTATAATACAGCAACTAAAGCACCTATACTGCTCCCTGCAATCAAATCTATAGGAATATTATGCTTTTTTAAAACCGAAATTACACCAACATGCGCAAACCCCCTAGCTCCACCTGAACCTAATGCTAAACCAATTTTCGGTTCCAAGTTGTTTCCCCTCCAATTAAACTCTTTGGTCTAAAATTGAATTCCATCAACGTATATTAAATTGTACAAGTTTTTTTTATACATATATTACTATCTTATTTATTTTTTATTGGTCCTACTACAATAGACAAAAATCTAAATGTTTTTTGAGTCTATCTTTCTTTGGAGGTTTATATGTGAAAAAAAGTTATTTCATTACTTTTCTAATTTTTTTAATACTCATATTTCTAACAGCCACGATTATTTTGCATCCAGATGTTGCGTTTAAAGGTTCGGTTAGAGGATTAAATATGTGGTGGGGAATTGTGTTTCCATCTTTACTTCCATTTTTCATATTAAGTGAACTGCTAATTTGCTTTGGAATTGTTCAATTTATAGGTGTATTTTTAGAACCTATTATGCGGCCTCTATTCAGAGTTCCAGGGGTTGGAGCTTTCGTTTGGGCGATGGGGATGGCTTCTGGATTTCCTTCTGGTGCAAAACTTTCAGCTAAACTATATAAAGATGGGGAAATAACAAAATTAGAGGCCGAGCGACTTAATTCGTTTACAAATTCTTCTAATCCATTATTTATTTTTGTAGCAATATCTGTCGGTTTTTTTCATAATGCAAAAATCGGAATCGTACTTGCCGTAAGCCATTATTTATCTAACGCGATTGTTGGCCTCATCATGAGGTTTTACGGTAGCAAACAACCTAACTACTCCCGCGCAGAAAGAATCCATTCTAACCGCTTTAAATACGCTTTTAAAGTAATGCATGAGAAACGGTTAAGCGAAAAACGACCGATTGGAAAAATACTTGGTGATGCAATTGCTTCTTCCGTGCAGACATTATTAATGATTGGTGGATTTATAATTGTTTTTTCTGTTTTAAATATGCTTTTACTAAAAATTGGATTTATTACGAATGTAGGAAAAATAGTCGCGTATTGTTTTTCAAATTTAAGCGTAAATCAAAATTTATCTACTCCTTTTTTATCTGGATTATTTGAAATTACTTTAGGATCTAAATTAGTAAGCGAATTAAACAATAGTACTTTATTACAGCAAGTAGCTTTAACAAGCTTCATATTAGGATTTGGTGGATTTTCAATACAAGCACAAGTAGCAAGTATCATTTCCGAAGTAAAGATGAGTATTAAACCTTATTTAATCGGACGATTACTGCAATCAGGTATCGCACCAATATTAGCAATTATTTTTTGGAAGCCACTTTATCTTGATCAGCTAACTGCTAATGTTACGAATAATACTTTACCTGTTATTAAAATTTTTACGGAGAAACATCTTAATATTGAATCAATGATTTCAATAGGTTCAATGATTACACTAATCTCCCTCTACATTTATGTCATCATCTTAATTTATAAAACGCTCAACAAAAGATATGATCTTAAATAATAATTGCAATTATTTAACCAACTAAAAGAAAAAAAAGAAACCTCAGTTTAAATTAAACTTGAGGTTTCAAAAATTTATCTGTTAATGCATTGTTCACACATTCAGGAACTAAATCTTTAACATTACCACCGTATTTCGCGACTTCCTTCACAATTGAAGAACTTAAAAATGAATATTGATTATTTGTCATGACAAAAAAAGTATCAATTTCATCTACTAGTTTTTTGTTCATCGCTGTAATTTGCATCTCATATTCAAAGTCTGATACCGCTCTAAGACCTCTCAAAATCGCAGAAGCATTTATTTTTTTCGCGTAATCCATTAATAATCCACTAAATGAATCAACACGCACATTCGATATAGATTTAGTTGCTTCAGCAATTAATTCTGTTCTTTCTTCTAAAGTAAATAAAGAATTTTTAGCAGAGTTATTTAATACAACAACAATGACCTCATCAAATACTCTTGCTCCACGCTTAATAATATCTAAATGCCCTAAAGTAATTGGATCAAAACTTCCAGGACAAACTGCAACACGTTTCATCTCTTACCCCCTAAAATTACTCCATACAATTATGATACACTGATACGCCACAAATTCCATATTTTTCTGCTTTTGTTCGTTTAAATTTCCCTATTTTTTCTGGTAATTCGATATCAGTGGCATGTTCTACCAAAATAGTCCCATCTAAAGCAAGTAGATTTTTATCCTCAAAAGTTTCAATTAATGAAACAATTTGTTGCTTTTTATATGGTGGATCTAAAATAATTAAATCAAATTGAATTTCTCTTTTAATAATGGCTTTAACAGCTCTCTCAGCATCATTTCTATATACTTCCGCACGATCTGACAGATTACAAGTTGCTAAATTTTCTTTAATCGTTTTAATAGCTTTCATTTCACGGTCAACGATAATTGCTTTTTCCATCCCTCTACTTAGAGCTTCAATCGATAGCCCGCCACTTCCACCAAATAAATCTAGTGCTATACCACCTTCAAAATATGGACCAATAATATTAAACATTGCTTCTTTTACTTTATCAGTTGTTGGTCTAGTACTCATTCCAGGAACTGCTTTTAAACTTAAACCTTTATTTTTACCTGACACTACTCTCATAAATTTACACCTACTATTTATTTCTTTTACGAAAATATCCTATCACAATTTTCCAGAAACAAAAACATTTCTTTCCATATTCTCCTACTAATGTATAAAATCATTCACTTTGGTAATAACTAACTTTAACAACATCTCAGTTGATGTTGTTGCCAACCGCGGAGAAGACTTACGTTTCCCCATAAGTTCTTCCTCCGGTTTCTCCTCTCCCTTTGCCTTCTTTTTTAGTGATTACACTTTAATAAGAGGGGCCCTGCATTTGCGGGGTTTTTTTTTATGCCTGAATCCTGTAGAATAAATGTTGCATTTGTCATCATCACTATTTTAGACACACATAAACGTATTTATGTTTTAAGGGGGAGCACTCATGATTCAACGCATGATTGAAATTGGAGAAGGATACTCGGATCTATATGAGCTTTTTGAAATTGCTACATCGCAAAAAGATCGAGTTAAACATCTTCTTAAATTTACATCTGAAAACAATGGCACAAAATGCTGCTCATTTGCAGTTATATTAAACCCTACTTCTATTGGGGAATTTCAACCAATATATTATTGTAGAGAGGGTATTACACTAAAAGAAGAAAAAATAACGAAGCGAGAAGAGCTTTGTGAAGAATTAGCTACAACCTTAAACAAAGAGATTATTACATTACAAATTAGACACTCTAGTTCATTTCATGAAAATGATTTATTTCATCAATACATAATCGGTATACTCCGATTAAACCACTTAATACCACCGATGAAGTAATTGGCTTAGGGCAAGTAAAAGAAGGCATGCAAGAATAGGGTTTAAGACCCTTATCCCTGCCTAAAAAAAAAAAACGATTGAACGGTTTTTTAATTTAAGTTTGGGATTTCCCTTCCTAAATTAATCAATACCATTCAATCGTTTTTAATCTACTTGATAATCATATTCCTTTGCTTCATCTGGTTTTGCGTTTTCGTACTCAGTCTTAATAAAAGGTTTATATGATAATTCAATTCGTTTTACAAAATGAAATTTTTTCAATCTCTCTACAGTTCGATCTATATCGTCCATATTGCAATATAGGACTACGTATTTCAAACGTTTAGAGACAAAGTGAATATTTCCAAATTTACGTAACATTTTTGCTTGTTTTAATGATTGTAAATAAATAATAATACCTTGTCTTTGCACGAACATAGCTTTCTCCTTTAAAAATCCGTTAAAAATAGAATATCATATCCCAAATTTCTTTTGCAACGAAACTTTCATAAATAGTTTTTAGAAAGGATTGAAAATTATGTTAGATGATGTTTGGGAGCAATTTTTTAGCTGTATTTCAAATTATAAACAAATTACCAACTATTCAAACAAACTAATTTGTGGCACAAATTTTATATATATCCAATCCGACAACTTACTTACTGATGAATCCATAAAAAAACACCTTATTTCTTGCTCGAAAAAAATTACTGAACAGTTCAAACTAATTTATCGAGTCGAGTTTGTCAGAAAAGACAACAACAATTATGTTTTTAGTCATCGATTTTACGTTCCAAATAAAAAAATGTTTTGTTGTGGAAATAACTGTGCCAATTGCACTAGGTTTCGTAAATAAAAAAAGACTCACTATCTTTAATAATGAGCCTATCAATATGTTATTACTTCGTTTTACATCCACACTTTCCACCTGTACCACAGCCACCTGTACTACATCCTCCACCAGTGTTTACAAAGAATGGATTTCCCGCAGGAACTTTTACTGATGGTGATACAGACTGAGCAATTAAATAACTTGTCTCATCTAAAAGTAATTGAACTGCATCTTCCGCTTGCTTAAAAGCAACGATTGTATCATTTAATTGAAGTTCTCTTTTCACTTCACTCATTTTTTTACGAATTTCTTTATAATCAGGATGATATTTTCCAAATCGTTGGACATCCTCGTATAAATCTTTCATTTTCGTAAAACGACTAATGATCTCTTGAGCAGTTAGATCATTATTTAAAGCAATATATGAAGCCCGATATTGATCTGCAACATCTGAGTGTACGATCATTGAAGCAAGTTCTTCTGAGACTGAAATAAGTTGCAAGGTTTCCATTGTTGCATACATTTCCTTACACCTCCAAGAGTAAACTATATCACATTTAAATCCTTAAATAAAAGAACTTGACCTAAGCTTTTATATGATCAGAAATATTAAATTCATTTATCTTCCATTTTCCATCTTTGAATTCTATAAAATTCGCACATGCATTTTTTAAAGTTGTCCTAAAAGTAACTTTTTCAGGATCAATCGCATGTAGAATCGCTTTGATCGTATGTGAATGGGCAACAATCACAACACGCTTTCCTTCATTGGTTTGAGCAATTTCTTTTAATGCATTAAATGCTCGTTCAATTAATTCCTCGTTTGTTTCCATTCCTTCTACATTATTATTATAAATGTTTTCGTGATAATCGGAAACAGGTTTTCCACTCGCTTCACCAAATTCTCTTTCCAAAAATCGCTCATCTTCAATTATTTCATCAATTTTAGCAAACTCCGCAATTGCCGCTGCAGTCTGCTTCGCTCTAACTAACGGACTTGTTATAACCGTGTCCCACTTTTGATTACTTAAGTATAGTGCGCTATCCTTAGCCTGCTGCTTACCAATCATATTTAAAGGAATATCTTCTCTTCCTTGAATAATATTGTTAAAATTCCAATCAGTTTGTCCATGTCTTACTAAACAAATTTCTGTCATAACTACTACTCCTTTCGAAACTTGCTTTCTCCATTGTAGCAAAAAGCTATGACAGATTGAACTATTAATCTTTTTTATCTTCCTTCGGTTCATTATCCGAAGTTTCGCTACTTACATCTTGCTGTTCTTTAAATACTTGGAACATGTCAATCATAAATGATGCCATTTGAACTTGATTTGACAATTTATCAACTCGTTGTGGAATTGTTTTACCAAAGAATTCAAGTGATGCCAGTCTAAATTCATTTGTTAGCTCAGGATTTCTAGCAAGTTTGCGATACCATTTAGGCTGTTGTCTAATATATTTAATATAATCTTCTTCACTCTGAAGAAATTCTAAAATATCTTTTCTCATTAGAGATCTCCTCAATCCTGTCTAAAATTAAATTGTTGTGAAGCTGGCTTTTCTTCTCTTTGACTAGTTGAAGTAGCTGGAGATTTAAATTGCGAAATTAGTTGTTGTATATTAGATAATGTTGAATTTACATTTGATAGATGGTCTTGTATTTGATCTGGATCTAAATTTTTTACAAATGAAATGACCTTTCCAACATACCCTTCTTCTGATTCTTCTTTTTTGGCAGTTTTCTTTTCGGACTTTTTGCTACCATCATTCCTAAAATCATCCCACATCTCATCGGTTTCACCTTTATAGTACCAGTCCTCAAAATATTGCTGCCATGTTTTATTTCCTGTTTTTACTTCTTCTCGCAGTTTCGGATGCTCCATAACGAATTGCCTAAATTGTTCGATCGATGGACGACTATTTTCATTTCCCATTCGTATCACTCCAATTAAAAGCATTTACTACAAAATTATGTCTAATGAATAATTTTGTGCTTGTATGGAAATAAAAAAATCAAGCACCAACTTTCGCTTTTGCTTGATTTTAGTCATTATTTTATAAAATTTTGAGTGTAATATTTATTAAAGGCACCAACACCAAGTGTAGAATATTCTTTCTTATACATATTCTCTCGATGACCTTTACTATTGATCCATCCATAAACAGATGCAATACCGTCTACATAATTAGCTGAAATATTTTCACCAGCTAATCTATATGGAACATTTGCATCGTTTAAGCGATCAGATAAACTGCCATATAAATTTGAATAGTGATCAAAATATTTATTTTGAACCATATCTTTACTATGACCTAGAGCTACTTTAGCAGCCTCACTATTCCATTTTAAAGTACTTAAATTCATTCTTTTTCGATAGACGTTCGTCAAATTAAATATCATTTTTTCCTCTTCACGATCTACAATTGCTTCTTGAAGTGTATTTAATTTTTTAGCGTTTATTAAATTTCCACTATAAATTAGCTCGTACGGTTTTTGTTTAACTAAAGTTTCAGGTGATAAATAACGAATACCTAATAAACTGCCAGTAAAACGGTCAAAATAAAGTTGAGCAAAACAATTACTTAATGATACTAGAGGTCGTTCATGTAAATCTGACGGTGTTAATTTAAAAGTATATTGATTATTTAAAATCGAAAATGAAACTTTATCGTGGACTGTCACATTGTCCATTGTTTCTTCATAGTGGCTTCCCATTATAAATGGTGAGATATCTACATCATTACCGGCAACAAAAACTGTTACTACTTTACCGTTTAGTACACCAAATTGAGTATACTTTGAAGCATTTGAATCATAAACTAACCAATCATAGTCATATTGAGAGGGAACTTTTCTTGACGGTTTTCCAAAATTTTTTATGATTTCTTGTTCGCTTTTACCAATATACTGAGATACAGAATATTTTACATTTTTAGTACTTGCGTTTTCAATCATTGGCATATTCACATCTTCTACTCTTTGATAATGTTTTAACGAGGACACATTGGTTATCCACTCTTTAATAAGTGGACTGAACATAAAAACCGTTATAAAACTTATTGTAAAAAAGAAAAGTTTTATAAGCTTTTCCATTAATATCTTCCCTTCCCAATTGTTAACTCTAACTTTATATATCCATTGTAGCCAAATTATTCAAAAAAATATATAAATTAGTTAAAATACATTTATCAGCTTTTCATTGCTAATTATTGTCATTGATAATATTATATTAGTAGGGATTTTTTCTAAGTAATTTAGGGGGTAATAACATGAAATTTGAGAATACAAATTTAGAAAATCATGTAGTAAATGTAAATTTATTAACTGAAATCATGGAAGAACTAGGCTTTGTCCTTGCAGGTCAATGGGATTACCAAAGAGTAACTTACGATTATAAATTTGAACAACGTAACGAAATATACTACCTACGTGTTCAAGGGTACGCTGTTGAAGGACATGTTGAGTCAAGTAAAGGTAAAATCCAATTACTTACTCCACTTTTAGGTAAATACTATTATCCGCACGGTGTAGAATACGGTGAAGGTGAGAACTTCCCAGAAAGTATCGTTGAAAAAAGTGAAAGCTTACTTAAAAAAGCAGAAGAGCAAATTTCTCTTGTAAGTAAGTTCATTATTCTATAATTATTAAAAAGAGTGAGTAAAAAGAAGTACAACTTCCATTACTCACTCTTTTATTTTTTTAAAATCCTAAAACAGCTTTAATAACTGAAGTAGTATCTCCGCCTTTGTAGAATACGTACAGTAAGCTATATACGATCACTCCAGTAATTGCTGTAAAAAACCAAATAACACTTGTAACTGGACCAATTTTTTTATGAAGCTTCAATTTGTTTTTATACCCTGAAATAATTGATACTAGACCAAATACCCCGCCTGTAGTAGCTAAGAATATATGGAAAAATAAAAATAGATGGTAATACAGTTTTAAGCTTTTTGGTCCCCCAAAAGAAGTATTCCCAATAAAGATTGTTCGTGTTGCGTATATAATGAAGAATGCAAGTGCAAAAACTCCACCGAAGAACATAACTTTCTTATGTGCCTCTACTTTTCTTTTGGCAATAAGATACCAGCCAATTGCAACAAATATAGCACTAATGACAATAAAGCTTGTACTTATTGTCGGTAAAATTGGTAACGAATTCAAAATTTCCACCCCTACGATTTTTTAAGCAATAATGGATTACTACTGATTGGATCAATTTTATTTCCATTTTGTTCTCTTCTAGCCCACTTGAAAAAATTATACCCTATAACACAGCCATAAACTATTTCCTGGATAATTTTCATAATAACCCCGCCAACCTGCTGATCTTCTCTAGCAGACATAAAGTTAAATACTTCTGGACCAGATATATTTAACGATTTTAGTAAATCAGGTGATACGCACAATTGCATCGCCTTACTCCACACTGCCGGATCATTATAAGTTGCGTAAAATGGATGTCCTGCAAATATGATAAGTGCACATGCTGGTGTTAATAAAATACCATTTCCGAACATATAACCGATCTTTTGAATATCGGATAAAGTTTGTCTGTCTGGTAAGTTATTAATAACAGGAAACCACATAAATACTGCCATGAAAAATAATATATTTGTAAATAAGAAATGATAGACTGTATTCGTTTTTACAGTATCAAATACAAGTGGGTAATGATAAATAGAAAATACTACATTAAAAATAATTAAAGCAATTAATGGTTTGGTAGCAATCGTAAAGAAAGCATTAACGATCTTTGGTTTAAGTATGTTACTCCATAACCAATTTGGAATACCAATAATTAAAAAGATTGGTGCAACTAAATATAAAACAGCCATTTCAGTCATATGAGCACTAAAAATAATATGACCTATTAAATCAATTGGGCTACCTTGGGCAATATAAACTAACAAAATTCCAAGAATAAAATACACTTTTTGCTTAGTTTCAGTTATGTGTTCTTTATCTTTGTATTTATTAATTATGTAAAAATACCCCAAAGTGACTAAAACTAAAAACACAAATAAATACGGACTCCAAAGTGCTTTAAACCCGAACATCCCTAAGTTAATCATGAATGCACACCCTTTATTTATTCTATTCACACTTATTATTTTTACCTAATGCTTAAATTAATATTGGACTATGTAAAATTATTATAGTTTTTGGGGCTTTTCACAAAAACCTTTACAAGGCAAAAAAAATTTATGCATTATGACTATCATATAATATTTGATGAAATTATCCAAACTATTATACTACTAAATTATAACAGTAATAACGTTTTATTCAAATTAAAATACTATGTGAAAACGTTATGCTTATTTAAATGATTTATAGTATCTTGCTAACCAAGTTAGATTACATGTCTTGAACAAACTAGGTTAGATGCAATTTAGTCTTTATTAAATTAAATAAAGTATGGCTAGTTTGACTTGAAAAATATTAAATAAAACAAGAGATACGTATCTAAAGTGATTATATATATAACGGTCAATAGTTAAATATTTATTTCTATTATTTTTTTTTATTTTTAAATATTCAGGAAGATAAATGTTAGAAGGCTACGTTCAAATTATTTGTTTATTAAATAGAGGTTGGCAAACAGTCGGAGTAATTAAATACTATTTTTCTCAAATTAAAGGGTATTAATAAAGTTCTTTACCGAGGCTGATTGGAACGAAAGGGTGCTCGACTCCTATGGGAAATGCGGGAAGCCTGAGACCCCGCGTAGGCGCGCTAATGGAGGCTCAAGGTCTCGACCTATGGAAAGGGAGCATCCTGTAGCGGAAATCAACATCATAATAAATTGCCAAGCTCTTTTTTCAACAACTTGAGCCACGTATCATTACATGGCTAATTCTTTAACGATTTCGATAAATATTTTGCTTATGTCAGTAAGTTTTTTATTTTTAGGATAGACCACCCACAAATCTTTAAAAACGAATTCATTGTTTTCTTTGTAAGGTATAGATTTTATAATACCACTGATAATGTCCGGATGGAATTTAGCTCCTGACTCGTTTGAATAGACAAATACTTTATGTTCTTTAACAGCCTCTGTAAGAATACTCATGCTGTTTGTAGTAAACTTGATTTTATTTTTATTCTTCTTAATTAACTTAGAATAATAATAATTAGAATAGATTGAATAGCATGCTGTTTCCATGTTTAATACATCAGCTTGTGTTACGAATTGAAAATGATAGAGTGGGGAGTTTTTACTAACAATAACATGAACTTGATCAGTCCGAATTAAATCATAGTTAATATTTTTTTCACTCTCTAATATTTCTAAATCTTGAGGGAAAAAGCAAAAGTCATATTCAGTGTGTTTAATCGTTTCCATTATTAATGCTGGATCTTTTTCCTCGATATCAATTGTTACGTTAGGGTGCTCAACATTAATTCTGTTCAATGCACGTTGAAGTACAGTTGAGAAAGTAGGAGTAGCTACTATTTTCAAATGTACCTTTTTGTTGTTTTTATAATCAAATAACTCTTCATTTAACTTACTAATAATTTGTAATACTTCACTAGCTCTATTAATTAAAATCTTTCCTTCTTCAGTAGGAAATGTTCCTTTTCTTGAACGGTTAAAAATAGTTATTCCCAATTCGGTCTCTAATTGAGAGATTGATTGACTAAGTCCCGAACTTGTTATATATAATTTTTCTGCAGATTTAAGAATAGATTTCTAGCTTGCAACTTTCACTATATATTCCATCTGCTCAAAATTCATAATTTCTCCTCTGATACTAGTTTACACATTTATTTTTTCACTCAATTGAAACTGTATACATTCTCAAAAGGAAAAAGTGGTGTATTATAAATGAACACATTCATTATGCAACTAAAGTTGGAGTAGTTCAATTAACAAGAAAAACGATTAAACCATGAAGTCCTTCATTTAAACTTCAATATAGCATTTTAAAAATCTTCTTTAAAAATCTAAAAATAAAAAAAGGAAGTGAATAAAATTCACTTCCTTTTTTTTCATCATAACCAGATAAGTGTTAAGAATGTCAATAGTGTAATAACAGCAACAGTAAGTCCTGAATATAGGAAGAAAGCTTGTGTGCTGTGACCTTTATTTTTCATGTGCATGAAATAGTAAAGTTGGAACACTAATTGAACAACAGCAAGTAATAAAATAAATGGTACTGTAAAATATGGATCCATTTTATCTCGGTAAATTACTGCTGCAAATGATGCAAGAGTTAATATAATCATTAAAGCGAATGAAATTAATTGTTGCTTCATTTCTTCTGCATGTTTACGACGGTGATACTTTAATTCAACTTGATTTCGTTCTTGATGAGAGCTTGCACCCATATTCTTATCCCACCATTCCCATTAAGTATACTACTGTAAAGATGAAAATCCACACTACGTCGATAAAGTGCCAGTATAAACTAGCTACATAGAACTTTGGAGCGTTGTGTAAATTTAAACCTCTTCCACCATTGCGAAGCATTAAAGTAGTGATCCATAGTAAACCAACGAATACGTGGGCACCATGCGTTCCTACTAAAGTATAGAATGAAGAACCAAATGCACTACTCTTAATTGTAAAATGATATTCGTGCATATAGTGTCTAAATTCGTAAATTTCTAATAATAAAAATCCTAGACCTAATAAAACAGTAATTCCTAACCATAACATCATTTTTTTGTGTTCAAAGTTTTTCATGTGATACATTGCGTAAACACTTGTAAGTGATGATGTTAAAAGTAACATAGTTGCAATGAATACTAATTTAGGTTCGAACATTTCTGAAGCACTAGCTCCACCTGCAGTAGAGTTTCTTAATGCTAAGAAAGTACCAAATAATGATGCGAATAATACAGTTTCTCCACCAAGAAATAGCCAGAATGCTAAGAATTTATTTTTACCTTCTTCTGTAGCTTTTTCAGGGTTATGAGGAAACGTCTCAGCTGTAAACTTTTGCATTTCCATTATGCCTCAACCCCCTCATCTGCTATATCTTCTTTATGGATATGGAATCCATGATCATCAATCCAAGAACGTAAGAACATTGAACCGAAAGTGATAAATAAACCAAGAACTAATACTCCAACTGCTGTATGGTTCTTTAATTCGTCATTATACATTGCACCAAATGCTGCAATAAATAAGCCTATTGACATAACGAACGGTAGAATAGATGAGTTTGGCATATGAATATCACCTAGTGGTTCAGCAGGTGTCATTTTGCCATTTCCTTCCATTTTCTCTACCCATAGAGCGTCTAATCCACGTACATATGGAATTTGAGCAAAATTATATTCTGGTGGTGGAGAAGAGATTGTCCATTCAAGTGTACGACCTACACCCCAAGCATCTGCAGCAGCCTTCTCACCTTTAATTGCTGTATAAACTACATTGATTAACATTACAATTGTCGCAAGACCCATGAACATAGCTCCGATTGAGCTGATCATGTTTCCAGTATCTAAACCTTGTCCTGGTAAGTATGTAAAGTAACGACGAGGCATACCCATTAAACCTAAGAAATGTTGGATAAAGAATGTTAAATGGAAACCGATAAAGAATAAAGCGAATGTAAGTTTACCTAATTTTTCATTTAAGATTTTACCAAACATTTTTGGCCACCAGTAGTGTGCACCAGCAAATAAACCAAATACTACCCCACCTACGATTACGTAGTGGAAGTGAGCTACTACGAAATAACTATCATGGAACTGATAGTCAGCAGGAGCTGCAGCGTTCATAATACCTGTTACCCCACCTAGTACGAATGATGGAATAAATGCCACTGACCAAAGCATTGGAGTTGTAAAACGAATTTGTCCGCCCCACATTGTTAATAACCAGTTAAAGATTTTAACCCCTGTAGGAACTGCAATTGCCATTGTTGCAACAGCGAAGATTGCATTTGCTACTGCGCCAAGACCATCTGTAAACATATGGTGAGCCCAAACCATGAATCCTAAGAAACCGATTAATACTGTAGCGAATACCATTGAAGAATATCCGAATAATCGTTTCTTTGAGAATGCCGGGATGATATCAGAGAAGATACCGAATGCCGGTAAAATAAGAATATATACTTCCGGATGTCCGAAGATCCAGAATAAATGTTCAAAGATCATTGAGTTTCCACCTAATGAAGCATCAAAGAATGCTGTTCCAAATAGGCGATCAAACATTAATAATGCTAACCCGATTGTTAAAGCCGGGAACGCGAATAAAATAAGTGCTGATGTTACAAATACAGTCCAAGTAAATAGTGGCATACGCATGTAAGTTAACCCTGGAGCACGCATGTTAATAATCGTTGCTAAGAAGTTAATACCACCTGCTAATGTACCAATACCTGAAATTTGTAGACCTAATAAGTAGAAGTCTACACCATGAGATTTACTTTGTAGAGCTAGTGTCGCATATGATGTCCAACCTGCGTCAGGTGCTCCACCTAAGAACCAACTTAAGTTTAAGAATACTCCACCTACGAAGAATAACCAGAAACCTAAAGAATTTAAAAACGGGAATGCTACGTCACGAGCACCTATTTGTAAAGGTACTACCGCATTAAAGAAAGCAAAAATCATCGGCATTGCCGCTAAGAAAATCATTGTTGTACCATGCATTGTTAATACTTGATTATAAGCATCACCTACTAAAAAGGTGTTGTCTGGCTTAATTAATTGTATACGAATAAATAACGCTTCCATTCCACCAACTAAGAAAAAGAATCCGCCTGCGATTAAATACAGGATAGCAATTTTCTTATGGTCGACTGTCGTTAAGTAGTCCCACAATAGTGGTTTCTTTTTCGCTACAGAACTCACAGTATTACCCCCTTTGCTTCATATCCATTAAATTATTTTGCAATTTTCAAGCTAGTTAAGTATGCAGTTAACTTATCAATCTGATCTGAAGTTAAATCACCATATTTACCTGCCATAAGGTTACCTGGTTTCATTGATTCTGGATCAGTTAACCATTTTTTGATGTTTGCTTCGTTATTTTTAGCAATACCAGCAACCATATCACGATCACCGAAGTTCGCTAAGTTTGGAGCAAGTCGTGCAGCTGGTGGTCTAGTATCATTTGCATCTGCAGCATGACAACCAATACAGCTTTGTTTGAAGATTTTTTCACCTTCTTGAGCATCTGCTGTTACAGCTTGACCTTTTTGATTTTTCATATCAACCAACCATTTATCGTAGGCAGCTTGACTTACAACTTTAACTTTAAATTGCATTAATGAATGTGAAGGACCACAAAACTCTGCACAGAATCCATTATATGTACCTTCTTTATCAGCTGAAAGCCACATTTTGTTTACACCTTCAACGTTTGTATCAAGTTTACCTGCTAATGATGGAACCCAGAATGAGTGTTTGATATCTTGACCTTTAAGGTTTAAGATAACTTTTTTCCCAACCGGAATATACATGTCTTGAGAAGTTACAAATTTTTGATTAGGATACTCAAATTCCCACCAGAAAAGATGAGCGTTTACATTTATAACAATTGCATCCTTTTTCTTCTCATCTTTTGTAATTTGCTTCTCATCTGAAAGCTTAAACGTCTGTGATACTGTTGGTACTGCTAATACGATAAGTAAAATAACAGGAATAATAGTCCAAAGAAGTTCTAAGATATGATTTCCTTCTACTTGCTTTGGAATAATATTTTCTTGTCCTTTACGGTGACGATATTTCACGATCACGTAAAGGAAAAGTACTGTTACAACAGCAACAACGAATACCATGATAGTCGTACTTAGCTTCATTAGATCGTATTGCATTTTTGCTACTTCACCTTGAGGATTCAGTGTAGATTGATTTGCATGTCCACATGCACTCAAAATAACTGCTATCAAGGAAATTAGCGAGACTAATCGCCAATGTTTCATAAGTATACTTCCCCCTCTTTCAATTTAAAGTGTTTCACTCTTATTTAAAAATAAGATTAAACAAACAATAAAAAAATCCCCCGTAATACCCCTAATTAAAACGAAATTGTAAACACAATCATTGACATAAATAGAAGAGTTAAATAGTTAATCGAGTATATAAACATTAATTTCGAGAACTTTTGATCGTCCTTTTGTTTATAACAATATAATCCTAAAATAACCCATCCAATATTCAATATTGTTGCAAAAATAATAAATGGTAAACCTAGAGCTTGCATGTAAAATGGCAGTGGTAATAAACATAATACCCAGATCATCACTTGACGTTTCGTCATTTCAAATCCGTAAACCACTGGTAGCATTGGAATTCCCGCTCTTTTGTATTCTTCAGAACGTCTCATCGCAAGTGCTAAAAAATGCGGTGGTTGCCATATAAACATGATTAAAAACAGCATCCAAGCAATTGGATGCAAGTTCGCATCGATTGCTGCCCATCCAATCAATGGGGGTGCTGCACCAGATATACTACCTACTACTGTGTTTAACGTGTAATTACGTTTCGTCCAAAGAGTGTATAGTACGATATATGTAAATGCACCAATAAATGCATATACAACAGCCATTAAAGTTGTGAAAGCCATACATGTAAAGCCAAGAATTAATAAAATAATACCAATCGATATAGTAACACTTGGTTTGATATTACCAGTTACAGTTGGTCTATTTTTTGTTCGCTCCATATACGGGTCAATATCGCGATCAATATAATTATTGATTACACATGATCCTGCAATAATTAACGACGATCCAATTACTGTTATGATCGCCTTTGGTAAAGAATCCAATATATCTAATCCATTAATCTGGATTGCTAACCATATACCTGTAAACGTTGTAAGTATATTAGAGTTTACGATCCCTATTTTCATTAAAGAAAGTAAGTCTTTCTTTAGTGAACTAGAAGGATGATTAGTTTCTCCGTTGTTAGAAACATTATTAGCTAATTGTTCCAAGTCAATCCTCCTCTTTTTTTCAAAACTTCATTTTTCATACCCATTTTTTTATGGTTAAAATGAAATATTAATTTAAATATACTTCTATTAAACTAAATTGAATGAAATTTTTGTGATAAATATGTGACAAAATTGTGTACGTTTCAAAAAAATTTTAACGTAAACAGCATATCTTTTCAATACTAAATACTATTTAATTATAAAATTAATTATTTCTATATTTTTCAAATGAATACATTCAATGCGAAGAAAAAACAAATATTATGTCTAAATATGAAGGTTACCTTTGAATTTTATGTCGTAATCTTATATGATATAGAAGTATTATTTGCAGAATTATTTTTTTAATAAATAAATTTTAAAATTATTATTATTTTATAAAAGTGGGTGTGTATACTTTGCTACGTGTTTTAAAAGGGGTATCATTAATAACCTCATTCATACTTTTAATTGTTTTATTGGGTGGGGCACTCGTAACAAAGACTAATTCTGGACTTGGCTGTGGTAGATCATGGCCGCTATGTAAAGGCCAAATTATTCCTGATCATTTAACGATTCAAACTGTAATTGAGTTATCTCATCGAGCTGCATCAGGCCTTGCCGGAATATTTGTTTTATTATTGGCAGTGCTTGCTTGGATTACCATTCCTCATAAAAGAGAAACAAAGTTTTTAGCAATTATATCTTGTATTTTTTTAGTTGCTCAAGCATTAATCGGAGCTGCTGCTGTCGTTTGGGGACAAATCCCTGCAGTTAAAGCAATTCATTTTGGTATATCTCTAATTTGCTTTGCAGCAGTTGTTATGTTGACTTTATTAATTTTCGAACAAGACCGTAATTACCAAAGAAATACTTTTTATGTCGGAAAAAAAATGAAATTTCATACTTATGGATTGTGGATTTATTCATACTTAGTAGTTTATACAGGGGCTCTTGTTCGACATGAAAATGCTAGTTTAGCATGTCCTAGCTGGCCGCTTTGCAGTAAAGCAAACAATGGAATTCCAACTCAACTCCACGAATGGATTCAAATGGGCCATCGTTTTGCAGCCTTTCTTCTATTCGTATGGATTGTGATCGCATTTGTACATGCATTTAAGTACTATCGAAACGAACGTGGCATTTATCTTGGATGGGTTGTTTCTCTTATCCTAGTTATACTTCAAGTGATTTGCGGAGCTATGATTATCTATACAAACCTAAACATTTATGTAGCTTTAACACATGTTATTTTAATTTCCTGCTTATTTGCGATTTTTAGTTTCCAAAGCTTAGTTTGTACTAGAAGTAAAAGCTCAGATGCACATTTACTTCAAAATAAAAACATCTCATAAAAAAGGTATTTCTTCTACAGTTACGTAGAAGAAATACCTTTTTTCATTCATTACAAAAATTGACAAAGCAAAGAGTACTCGGGTGTAAAGTTCCTCCCCCAAGTACTCTTAAACTCGTTCATTAATTATCTTTGTTCTAACTCAATTAATAGATCACCTGTAGAAATACCTTCTCCAGAAGCAATTAAAATGTCTCTTATAACGCCTGTAAATGGTGATTGTACAGTTGTTTCCATTTTCATTGCCTCAGTTATTGCTAATGTTTGACCTTTTTCAACAACATCGCCTTTTTTAACAAGTACATTTAAAACAGTACCTGGCATTGTTGCATTTATATGGTTCGGATTATTAGCATCCCCTTTTCGTTTTTGAACGACAGTTGATTTAATTGAATAATCTTTAATTACGATTTCACGAGGCTGACCATTTAATTCAAAATAGATCACTCTTGTTCCATCAGCCTGTGCTTGTCCGATTGAAACTAATTTAACGATCAACGTTTTACCACGCTCAATATCAACTTTAATCTCTTCATCTAATTTCATGCCATGGAAGAAAGTTGGTGTATCTAATACTGATAAATCACCATAGCTTTCTACATTTTTTTGATAATCCATAAACACTTTTGGATATAAACAATAAGCCAATATATCAAAGTTTGTAACTTGACGATTTAGTGAACGGAATAAATATTCCTCAACATCTTTAAAATCAATCGGTTTTAATGACTCCCCAGCTCGTTCTGTTAATGGTTGTCTACCTTTTAAGATAATACGTTGTAAACTCTTTGGAAATCCACCATGAGGTTGTCCTAATTGACCTTCAAAAAATTCAATTACAGAGTCTGGGAAATCAATGTTTTCACCTTTTTCGTAAACTGAATCCTCATCTAAATTATTTTGAACCATAAACAACGCCATATCTCCAACTACTTTAGAAGAAGGTGTAACTTTAACTACATCTCCAAATAGTTGATTTACTCTGCCATACATATCTTTAACGTCTTCAAATCGATCTCCTAAGCCAACACCTTTAGCTTGTTGCTTTAAGTTAGAATATTGACCTCCTGGCATTTCGTGTTGGTATACCTCTGTATGAGGAGAGACCATTCCACTTTCAAAACTAGTGTAATATTTACGTACGCCTTCCCAATACGTTGATAATTGTTCTAAACCATTAATATTTAAATTCGTCTCATGATTTGAACCTTGAAGAGCATAGTATAAACTATTTGCACTTGGCTGAGATGTTAATCCAGACATACTTCCAATTGCAACGTCTACTACATCAACACCAGCTTCAATTGCTTTAACGTAAGTATATAAACCATTTCCACTCGTATCATGAGTATGTAAGTGGATTGGTAAATCTACTGTATCTTTCAATTCACTAATTAGATTGTAAGCTGCCTGAGGCTTTAATAAACCAGCCATATCTTTAATCGCAAGTATATGCGCACCAGCTGCTTCTAAATCCTTTGCAAGCTCTTTATAATAAGCTAGATTATACTTTGTTCTTGTTGGGTCTAATATATCACCTGTGTAACAAATTGATGCTTCAGCAAGCTTTCCGCTATTGCGGACTGCATCGATCGCAACTTCCATACCTTTAACCCAGTTTAAACTATCAAATATTCTAAATACGTCAATTCCAGCTTGAGCTGATGCTTCAATAAATTTTCTAACAAGATTATCTGGATAATTTTTATAACCAACTGCATTCGATCCACGGAATAACATTTGGAATAAAACATTTGGTACTTGATTTCTTAAATTTAATAGTCTTTCCCATGGGTCTTCGTTTAAAAATCTGTAAGCAACATCAAAAGTTGCGCCTCCCCACATTTCCAGAGAGAATAAGTTAGGTAATAATTTAGACGTTTGTTCTGCTATTGTAGTTAAGTCCTTTGAACGAATTCTCGTTGCAAGAAGCGATTGATGAGCATCCCTAAATGTAGTGTCAGTAAATAACACATTTGATTGATTTTTTAACCATTTTGAAAATTCATCTGGGCCTAATTTGTCTAATAATTGTTTCGTTCCAGCTTCAGGTTCTTTAATATGCTCTACATTTGGTAAAATAATCTCATCAAAAGTAGGTTTTTCATTAACAGATATTCCAGGAAATCCATTAACAGTCACATTACCAATATAATTTAATAATTTTGTTCCACGGTCTCTTCGTTTTGCAAATACGAATAATTCCGGAGATGAATCCACAAATGAAGTATTATATTCACCAGACAAGAAATCTGGATGTGTCGTTACATTCTCTAAAAATGGAATATTTGTTTTAATCCCACGAATACGGAACTCTTTTAAGTTTCGATTTAACTTTGCAATTGCACCATCAAATGTTAAAGCATGTGTAGTTACTTTTACTAATAACGAATCATAATATGGTGTAATAACAGCACCTTGGAAGCTGTTACCAGTATCTAATCGTACACCAAATCCTCCACCTGAACGATATGCCATAATCTTACCTGTATCTGGCATAAAATTGTTTAGTGGATCTTCTGTCGTAACACGTGCTTGAATGGCAAATCCAATTCTTGGAATATCTTCTTGTAATGGAATGCCAATTTTATCACTATGTATACTATTTCCTTGTGCTATTAAAATTTGAGTTTGAACAATATCAACGCCTGTAATCATTTCAGTAATTGTATGTTCAACTTGAACACGAGGATTTACTTCAATAAAATAAAATTCATTACCCGAAACTAAAAATTCTACAGTACCAGCATTTACATAACCTACTTCTTTCATCAGTTGAACTGCTGCATCACAAATTCTCGTTCTAAGCTCTTCAGTAATAGAAGTACAAGGTGCAACTTCAACTAATTTTTGATGTCTTCTTTGAATAGAACAATCGCGTTCAAATAAATGAATGATATTCCCTTGATTGTCCCCAATTATTTGAACTTCAATATGTTTAGGGTTTTCAATAAATTTTTCAACATAAACTTCATCATTACCAAAAGCAGCTTTTGCTTCAGATTTTGCACGTTCATATGCATCCTTTACACCAGCATTTGTACGTACAATCCTCATACCACGACCGCCACCACCTAAAGCAGCCTTAATGATAATTGGGAATCCAAAAGTCTCACCAAATCCCTTAACATCATCCAATGACTCAACAGGACCATTACTTCCTGGAATAATTGGTAAATTTGCTTTAAGTGCTTGCTGCTTTGCTTTAATTTTATCGCCAAAAATATCTAAATGTCTTGAGTAAGGTCCAATAAAAGTAATTCCTTCTTCTTCACATCTCTCGGCAAATTTAATATTTTCAGATAAAAATCCATAACCTGGATGGATTGCATCAACATTGTTTTTCTTTGCTATTTCAATAATACCTTCAATATCTAGATAAGCATCAATTGGCTTTTTACCTTTACCAACAATATATGCTTCGTCAGCTTTATAACGGTGATATGACCCTTCATCTTCTTTAGAATAAATACCAACTGTTCTAATCCCTAACTCAGTACATGCTCGAAATACTCGAATTGCTATTTCTCCTCGGTTAGCTACTAGAACTTTTTTAATCTGTTTCGTGTAAGTCATTTTTAAGCCTCCTGTATTATATGAAAGATAATTATCAATAAATTAAGAATAAACTTTTTAAAAATGCATGATTAAAGAATTTATAAAGTTTCTTTGTTAATCTTATTACGTATTGAAATATTCATTAAAATACCAACCATAGAGAGCATAACGATTAATGAGGTCCCCCCGTAACTTACAAATGGTAAAGGAACACCCGTAAGAGGAATTAACGATGTAACTCCTCCAATATTTACAAATGATTGAATCACGATAATCGCGCTAATTCCTGTAGCTAATAATGAATCAAATGAATCATTTGATTTATGAGCAATTAGCAATCCTCGCCAAACAATAATAAATATACATAAAATAACAACAATAACGCCTATCAAACCTGTTTCTTCGCCGATAATCGCTAAAATAAAATCAGTATGTGGTTCAGGTAAATAGCCTAATTTCTGGATACTTTTTCCTAATCCAACACCAGTAAAACCACCATTTGCAAATGCAATTAATGAATTTACGATTTGAAATCCAATCCCTTGAGCATAGTCAAAAGGATTTCGGAATGCTAAAAATCGGTTAACTTGTACATCTGTTAATCCAATTCCTAAACTAATACAAATACTGATTAATGGATAGAGTAATCCAATCCCACCTACGAATAAGAGGATTAGTCTCTTAACAATAAAACCACTACAAAACGATACGACTGCACAGGTTCCTATAATTAATAAAGCTGTACCTGTATCAGGCTGTAATCGTAATAAGATAATATAAATTGCTACAATTACCCAAGGGGCAAATAGCATTTTCCAGTTTTTTGTAATTCCCTTTTGTCTTTTTGAGTACCAACTGGCTAATAGAATAATAGATCCTAATTTTATTAACTCAGCAGGTTGTATTCCAAAAACCCAGCTTTTAGCGTTATTTCTAACTTCACCAAATAGTAAAACGGCTACTAGTAGCCCAATACTTATTGCCACATTTAAAATGATCACAATTCGCTTTCTAAAGAAAGTTGCAGGTACACACATAAAGAATAAACACGCAACCATCCCTACTTCAAATGCAGTTAATTGCTTTTTGAAGAAATAATCATCTGGCCAATGTTCGCTTTGATAACGAATAGACGGTAACGGCGAACTAGCGCTATACACCATGATTAAACCAAATAAACACAAAATGATTAATGGAACAAAAATCATATAATCAATATTTTTTAAATATTTTTTTAACATTATTTAATCATCCCTGCTTTGATTAATTATACTTTATGTATTCAACTATTTTCCTAAATTCCCTTTATAAATAAAAACATTGTAACATAGATTAATAGATTTAATACTTATAACAATTAAAAAAATTCACAAAAAAAAGCCCAAACATTAATTGTTTGAACTTTTGTTACTAATATTATTTATTCTTTTGATCTGTAAACGCTTCATGCAAAGCAGATAGTCTTCGCTCTAGTTCAGAAAGAAGTTCTTTACCTTGTTCTACCTCAATTAAACCTAATCGAGAAGCAAAGTCAATTTCCCTTGATAAACCAAACATTTGAGTATCTAAAACCTCTTCATATAGAGGGCATTGTGGCATTGTTAAATGATCAAGTTGCACATTTATTAATTTTAAAATCTTTTCAGCATCTTTTTTTAATAATTCAAATGCTTTATCTTTGTAATCTGTTACAGCATCAGACCTCAATTTTCTCCCTCCGCTTCCGTACAAGCTATCTATTTAATATTATAGTTCTTTTAAGGAAAAATCAACTTAAATAAAAAGTTTTGCACATATGTATTATTGAAAATTTTATTATTGCAACAGTTTAATTATTAAAGTTTTCTTAGTAAATAAAACGCTGAAATTTTAATAAGCTAGTTTTCTTAAAAAAGATGTATATTGATCTCGGCTCGGTATGCCTGCGGGGTATTAGTCTTTCCTCATTTCACTAAGGAGTCTAATAACCTACACTCCAATCAACTTCTCTTATTAAACTCTACATTCAAATTATTGGTTCAGTTATTGTAAATGTTGAAATAAATCATTTGAAGAATGAATGTCTAAATCAATCAACAGTAAATTACACCATCAAAAATCAAAATTAGCTTAATAGTAATATTCAACTAATAAATGTTTTATTTGTATTTCTAAAGAGATAAATCTTTTTTAGGTAGTAATGCTTGAAATCTCTCCCAACTTTATCAAGAGTTCCATACACTACATAACCGAATTTCTTATAAAAATCTAAAGCCTGAAAACTTAAAGTATCCACTTTTATGAAATCGCAATTATTTTCCAAAGTAATTTGTTCGATTTCAAGTAACATTTTGGAACCATGCTCAATAAATGCATTGAGAATCTTATGACACCTATAGAATTCACTTTATAATAAAAAACCTGTTTTTATGCTCGAGTATTTTAACTAGCATAAAGAACTTAAACGAATTTCAGTCCTATTTCCGTTCATTTGATTGTCTTTTTTCATCGAATAGTCGTACACTATAAAGAGACTTAGTACATAGAAGGGGTTTTATAGTATGAGTGAAGTTTTTCAATTAACTGGTAACGTGGAATTTCCGTTGACAATCGATCCAAGTGTTTGGATTTTTGATGAGAGAAAAGTTAAATTAGAGAGTTTGTTAGCTGGTGAATTAAAAAAGGTTGATGAGCTTGAACAATATACTAAAAGTGTTTCAAAGCATTGGGATCGTGAAATTGTTGAAGGTGCGAAGGTTGATAATAGTCCTTTATTTGCTACTCAGAAAAAAGAATGGCTTAAGGAATCGTATGCAATGCCATTTTCGTATTTTATCGATAATAGTAAACCTAAAAGTCGCGATTTCGAAGTTACAGTTGAAACAGAACGTGGAGCAATCAAATTACCTTTTGAAGTGCTATATGAAAGTTATTTAGCCTTTTCATACAATGGTAAACGAATTTCTGAAAATGGGCCAGTTCATTTGTATTTTGTTGATGGTTCAAATAAGGATAACCCGATTACTTCAATAGTGAAAATTATATTGTAGCAAAAATAACATCTTACCAAATATAACTGGTAAGATGTTTTAGTTTTTATTCTAGTGGTTCTACAAAAGATCAGCTGCAAGCTGTGCGATTGAAGAACGTTCACCTTTAATTAATTTTACATGACCACTTATTTTTTGATCCTTAAATTTTTCAACTACATATGTTAATCCATTATTGTATTCATCTAGATAAGGATGATCAATTTGTTCAGGGTCTCCCATTAATACGATTTTACTCTTATCACCAACACGAGTTAAAATCGTTTTTACTTCGTGTCTTGTTAGATTTTGTGCTTCATCAATTATAATAAATTGCTCTGGGATACTTCTCCCTCTTATATAAGTTAAAGCTTCTACTTCAATTGAGCCCATTCCAGCTAAGATAGCATCTAGTTCACCAGGTTTTTTAGTATTAAACAAATATTCTAGATTATCATATATCGGTTGCATCCAAGGTCTTAGTTTTTCGTCCTTTTCACCTGGTAAATAACCAAGATCTTTACCTACTGGAACGATTGGTCTAGCTACTAATAATTTTTTATAACTTTGTAGGTCTTCACTTTGCATTAATCCTGCCGCTAAAGCTAATAATGTTTTTCCAGTACCCGCTTTACCGATTAATGTTACAAGTGGGATATCGTCGCGTAATAGTAATTCTAAGGCCATTGATTGTTGAGCATTTCTAGGTCTTATACCCCAAATATGTTCGTTTGAAAAAACGAATTTCTTAATTTTTGTTCCCGTTTTATCAACAACGCCAAGTGCTGAACTTTTACCGCCTAGAGCATCCTTTAATACGATAAATTGATTAGGATAAAATGGATGATTTGCAATATCCGAAACAGGTAGCTCAGTCTTCTCGTAAAACTTATTTAATAAATCTGTATTTATGTAATACTCCAAATATCCGGTATAAATATGGTCCACTTCAACCACTCTGTCGCTTAAATAATCTTCAGCAAATAAATTAAGGGCATCCGCTTTAACACGAACTAGTGTATCTTTACTTACTAAGATGACAGTTTTTCCATTTTCTTTTGCCTCTTCTTCAAGAGATAAATTTTTCGCTACAGCTAAAATGCGATTATCATTCGTTTTTTCAACAAATATCTCTTGTAATTGCTGAAACGAACGATGATTTAATTCAATTCTAAACGAACCACCATTTTCAAGAGGAATACTTTCATGTAATTTCCCTAGTTCTCGAAAGCTATCAATTAATTTGGATACATACCTAGCATTACGACCTACTTCATCCATATATCTCTTCTTTGAATCTACTTCCTCTAATACAACAGCTGGAACAACTACTTCGTTATCTTCAAATGAAAAGATTGCTAGTGGATCTTGCAATAGTACATTGGTGTCGAGAACATATATTTTACTCAATCCTTAACCTCCTGACTCAAATAACTCAGAATAGAATCACTAAATTTATTTCTAAATTGATTGTTCTTACCTTTTGTTAATTGTCGAAGAATGGACGAACCGTTTATATATTATATGAAACTCTCTCTACTTTAGAATAGTTTTTAGTGTTCAAAGGATCTTAGTCCGTTTAAAACAGCTACATCTAACTTTTTTGCCGCCCTCTCATCGTATGTTTTTGCATATTCAGGTTCGGCTGTTATTTTAGAGCCATAAAACAATATATTTTTCACTTCATTAATTTCTACTTCTATACATGCCAATTTTAACGGTATCCCAGGCATTTGTTTCGTTAGAATTGTTGCATTACCAGAAATATTATAAACTGTCTCATTTGAAAATAAGCTGAATGACACTCCACTAACTGCTTCTATATTCGATAAAATTGCGGATCTTTGGTCTACAGCAAATCGAATTGTTTTTTCATCTAAAGCAGTAAACCAAGAAATTGCATTCATAATTGGAACATTCTTTTCGGTGTTAAAAGTACTTAAAAAAACAATCTTTTCTTTATTGCAGTCTTCAAACAAACCTGGTGACAATCTTTTCTCAATACTGTTTGCCATCACTATTTCATCTCCTTTAAATAAAGAGTATACTAATATAATTCAAAGTTTTTTTAAAACTTCCTGCTAAAACCACTGTTTTCTAAAAATATATTCTAAAACCTGTTATAATTATGTTAACTTAAGTTACATATATAAGGAGAGAAATTTCACATGAGAGTTAAATGCATGATTTGTGATAAAAGCGAATCAATTAGCGATGAGTCCCCTATTGCTAAAAAACTAAGAAATCGTCCAATCCATACATATACATGCTCCGAATGCTACGATCGAATTAAAATTAAAACAGAACAAAGAATTGCAACAGGAAAGTTCCGTTTCTTAAAACCTGTAAAGGATAATGACGAGTGGTGATCTGAACATGAAAAAAGAAACCTAATGGGTTTCTTTTTTTTTGTGAGTTACTGTATTTGTGCATAAATGGGTGACTTTTGTTCATAAAACGGTGAGTTTCGTGCATAAACTGGTGGATTACGTTCATAAACCGCGGACTTTCGTTCATAAAGGCCTTTCCACACTAAATTATGATTGCAATCCAATGAAAAACATGAAGAAATATGTCCTATGTTTATTAAAGGTGTGAACTTTATTCGTGAAGCAACTGTCTTTGTGCATAAATGGGGTAGTTTGGTTCAAAAACTGGTGAGCTGCTGCTATTTTGGTTGGCAAACCAAAAATAGTTTAGCACCTCGGGGCAATTTTTATAATACCACGCTGTAAGCTTTTTAGAACCCTAGGCTAAGCCTAGGGTTTTCGCTTCCATAACAAAAAACTAGATTAATTTCTAGGTTTTTCAAAGTGTTGAAATATAAAATAGTCAATTGTTGAAATGTTACTAAGTGATTTATTTTATGGTAATATTTCTTTTAATGTTGTTATTGATTTGTTTTAATAGATAATTCGTTTGGGCATACCAACAAACTTTAGAATTGAATAAGTTGATTGGAACGGAGGGGTTTTCGCCCCATGGAAAGCGAGAATCCTGTAGTGGAAATCAACCACATACCGCTTCCTTTATATAAAAAAATTATTGATTAATTGACAAGTTCTTTTTCCCACTATGTAAAAAAACCTAGATAAATATCTAGGTTTTTAATACTTTTCCGGATTTACTTTCACTTGATCTAAGAAACAATCAATCATTTCAATTGGAAAACGAGTTGTACGTTCTTTTTCAGCTTGAGTAAATGTAATTAAATAAAAATCTTCCATTTTATCAATTTTTACGTTTGATACTTGGTGATCCTCTTTTAAAATCGAATCAAACATCTCATACGTCTCTTTAGCAGCTTCATCAGATGGTCTGCCTTCATAAATTACTTTAATCGTTAACCAATTATATAAAGCGTCCTGAACAGATTTCATCTTATACCAACTTTCTATAACTTGTTACGTTATGTAGTAGCTTTACTCTTTTTTGATTGATGTAGACGAATCTTATAAACACCTAATACAAAAACACTTGCTAGTAGTGCCTCTACAATTGGTATTCTAAGAGCTAGGAAAGTTAGCAAGCTACATCCAAGCATTAGTAAAATATAAATGACTAGCATTTTAAGGATACTTAATTTTTTGGCAAATCCTAAATGATATACTACAATACAAAGCACTACAATTAGAGCATATAGTATCCACATTGAAAGTTTTACATCATGAGTTGTATTTATTAGTTGTGTGATGACAAATTCGAATCCCTTTGGAGCTTTTTCCAAATCCATATCCCCCTATTAAATGACAAAATAAAACCGACTAAATAATAGTCGGTTTTATTATATCATAATTATTTTAAAATTTAATTATTCTTGTTCAGCGAATTTTTTCTTTTTCGCTGCACGCTCACGCTCGCTTTTATCAAGAAGCTTTTTACGTAAACGAATTGATGTTGGTGTAACTTCACAGTACTCATCATCATTTAAGTATTCTAAAGATTCTTCAAGCGTCATAATACGTGGTTTTTTCATTGTTGTTGTTTGGTCTTTGTTAGCTGAACGGATGTTAGTTGCATGTTTAACTTTAACAACGTTTACTGATAAATCATTATCACGGTTGTGCTCACCAACAATCATACCGTCGTATACATCTACACCTGGCTCAAGGAAAATTACACCACGGTCTTCAAGACCCATAATTCCGTAAGTTGAAGATTTACCAGTTTCCATTGAAACTAATACACCTTGACGACGTCCACCAACTTGACCTTGAATAGCTGGTTGGTAGCTATCGAATGAATGGTTAATGATTCCATAACCACGAGTTAATGTTAAGAACTCAGTAGTGTAACCAATTAATCCACGAGCTGGTACCATAAATGTTAAACGAACTTGACCGTTACCATTATTAACCATGTCTCTCATTTCACCTTTACGAGCACCCATTGATTCCATGATTGAACCAGTGTATTCTTCTGGTACGTCGATTTGTACATGCTCAACCGGCTCACATCTTACTCCATCAATAACACGGATTATAACTTCTGGTTTTGATACTTGAAGCTCATAACCTTCACGACGCATGTTTTCGATTAAGATTGATAAGTGAAGCTCTCCACGTCCACTAACGATCCAAACATCAGGAGAATCTGTGTTTTCTACACGTAAACTTACGTCAGTTTGAAGTTCTTGTAATAATCTTTCTTCAATTTTACGAGAAGTTACGAATTTACCTTCACGACCTGCAAAAGGTGAATTATTAACTAAGAATGTCATTTGAAGAGTTGGCTCATCAATACGTAAGATTGGAAGTGCTTCTTGGTGTTCTGCAGGACATACTGTTTCACCAACGTTGATATCTTCCATTCCAGATACTGCTACTAAATCACCAGCTTTTGCTTCTTGGATTTCAATACGTTTTAATCCAATGAATCCAAACATTTTCGTGATACGGAATTGCTTAACTGATCCATCAAGTTTCATTAATGCAACTGATTGACCAACTTGCATAGTTCCTCGGAAAATACGTCCGATACCGATACGTCCAACATAGTCATTGTAGTCTAATAATGTTACTTGGAATTGTAAAGGCTCTTCACTGTTATCGATTGGAGATGGAATGTGCTCGATAATTGTATCGAATAACGCATTCATATTTGATTCTTGTTTAGAAGGATCAGACTCTAAGCTAGAAGTTCCGTTGATTGCTGAAGCGAATACAACTGGGAATTCTAATTGATCTTCGTCTGCACCTAATTCAATAAATAAATCGATTACTTCGTCTACTACTTCATCAGGACGTGCGAAGTCACGGTCGATTTTGTTTACAACTACGATTGGTGTTAAATGTTGTTCTAAAGCTTTTTTCAGTACGAAACGAGTTTGAGGCATACATCCTTCATATGCATCTACAACTAAAAGAACACCATCAACCATTTTCATGATACGTTCTACTTCTCCACCAAAATCGGCGTGTCCAGGAGTATCCATGATGTTAATACGTTTACCTTCGTATTGGATTGCTGTGTTTTTAGCTAAAATTGTAATTCCACGTTCACGTTCTATATCATTTGAGTCCATTGCACGCTCATTAACGTTTTCGTTTGAACGGAATGTACCTGATTGTTTTAATAATTCATCAACTAACGTTGTTTTACCATGGTCAACGTGAGCAATAATTGCGATATTGCGTAAATCTTCTCTTTTTTTCAAAATATATTCACTCCTAAAATGTCTACACATCTGTTTTCATTATTAACTAAAACATTATAGCACATGCATGGCGAAATTTATCAATAAAATGTTTAATCAAAAATATAATTTATTAATAAATAATTAGTAAAGTTTTATTTTTTTCAAATTTACATCCGATTGGACAGAGAGTAAAATAAGATATGAACAGGAGGATTCATCATGTCTAACACTAAGTTTCGGCTTTTCTGCGTAGCACTTTTATCCGTAATCTTCTTAATTCTAGTTGGTATTATGCTAGCAGAACTAAGTATTATAGGGGCTGTCATTTCACTAATTATTTCAATTTCATTAGTTGGTTATGGTTTTTCATTACGTGCTAAATTAAAAAGAGAAGGTAAGTTTTAATATCTTACCTTCTCTTTCTTTATTGTAAAAATTCGATATAGTCGCTCATTAATTCTTTTTGAATAGAAGGATTACTTATTAGTACTGAGCTTTTTTTCAATATCGAAAGTTCTTCATTTTTTAGCGTTGTACATATTCCACCTAGCTCTTCAACTATAATCTTACCCGCAGCAAAATCCCATGGAGATAATCTTGGTGTAATATATGCATCGATTCGTCCCATTGCTACATAGACCATTTCGATCGCAGCAGTTCCATAAGATCTACTTCCCCTAACTCTACGAACAAGCTCTCCTAATTTTTCATGGTTTAAATAACGATTTTTTGTTAACCAAATCGCATTTACAGCTACTATAGCCTCTTCGATTACAATATTTTTCAAAGGAGTTATTTCTAAATCGTTTAAAAATGCACCTTCACCTTTTTTAGCGAAATATAGTTCGTTATGTATTACATCCAAAATAAATCCCATTTTACCGATTCCGTTGTCATAAATACCTAATGAAATTGCAAAATTACGTTTTTGATGGACAAAATTCATTGTTCCATCAATCGGATCAAGAATCCATACAATTCCATCTACTTGATTCAATTCATCGCCTTTGCCTTCTTCACCTAGCAAGTAATGATTCGGAAACTTCTTTTTTATTTTTTCATAAAAGAATTTTTCAATTTCTTCATCTTTATTTGTTACTAAATCATTTTCATTCGATTTCGTATTGATTGTAATCGAGTCGTATAAAGAGCTTTTAATATTTTCAGCTGCCTCTTGAAGCAATTTTCTTGCGAATTGTTCAATTTCTTTCCAGTCTTCATTCATTTTTAACACTCCAAACTCTCGTGCTGAACTATTTATATTATGGTCCTGTATATCAGTTTACCAATTTTATCCTAAAAAAACCTAATGAAATGATTTTTATTTAATTGAGGAACTTTTTTAGAGGGTGGGCATACGATAAATCATTGGGCGGGCGCTTAGAAGAATGAGCACACAGAAAAACGAACCTATTTAAAGGTTCGGTAAATAAAATTCGCTAAGCTTCTAGACGAATTAATTCTAATCTTAATAATTCTAATTTCTTCTTTGATTCAATCATTGCATCACTATCATTCACTGTCATAGCATCAAATAAAGTAGCTAATTCGTAATCTAATTCTAATCTAAGTACAGGTATTCTCTTTTCAGCATCAGTTCTTTTTAACGCATTAATCACTTGTCTCATCGTTATCCCTCCATAGAATATAAGTTGCAAAACAAATTGTAAAAGTTAATTAACAAAATTTTCTGATTTTTATCTTGCTACTAATATATGTTATTTAAGCTTATAATGTAACTAAATTATACAGAAACATATTACCCATTTGTTTTGGACAAACATGGTATACTAATCAGAGAAATATAGCTAGGGGGTTCCAACATGGTTCAAACTTTTTTTAAAGAAAGTGATTTTGAAATATTTACAACTGACTCAAATTTAGAAAATAGAATGAGTGCTATACAAAATGAAATTCAACCAAAGTTTAAAGAAATTGAAGAAGAAATATTACCATTTTTAAATGTACAATCTGATCAAACCTTTTTTGCTCATATCGCTAAACATGCTCGTCGAACTGTGAATCCTCCAAAAGATACTTGGATTGCGTTTGCTACAAATAATCGTGGATACAAAATGCTTCCTCATTTCCAATTTGGACTGTGGGGTACACATCTTTTTGTCTATTTTGGCATTATTTACGAAAGTCCAAATAAGCAATCGATTGCAATTAATTTTGAAAAAAATAAAAATAAACTTTACAAAATAATTCCAAAAGATTTTGTTGTTTCATACGATCACATGAAACCTGATGTAATTCAAAAAAGTAAAATGAAAAAAGATGATTTCAGTGCGGTTATAAAAAGATTTCATGATGTAAAAAAAGCTGAATTTCTTTGTGGAATAACGATTCCTAAAGATGAAGCAATTACACTTACAAAGGATCAACTAATCCAACGTATTATAGAAACATATAATACTTTAATTCCATTATACAATATAAGTGTAAAATGAATTAATATAAGTGTTGTTTAATTATACATATGTCAAAATCAAAAGTCTATGCCCATTCTTTACACATTTTTCGACAGGACGAATTATGAAATTAATTTCAAAAGTCTAGGGATGTACATTTAAAGCCCATTTAAGGTAGCTAATAAACCTTTAATGGGCTTTTATTTTTGTTTTAAGATATTAGTTTTATCTAGATTACATTTTAATCTTATCGCCAGGTGCACCCTTTTTAGCTTTTTGTATTACTCGATATGCAGAATAGCCCGATAGCTCCTCTAATTCGTTACATAATTTTTTTTCTTCAGCAATGCTTGGTACGATTGACTTAAACTGTTTATACGCAGTCATTAGTTCTTCACGTTCTACTCCCTTTTCATATGCTTTTTCTACTGATGTGTAGAACGCAATTACTTCGATTGTCTCACTTGTTGACCAATCATATGAAATTGGGTATTGGTAATCCATTCAATTCACTCCTACTTTTATGTAATTAATTCCATTTTAACACATTTTTCAAATTTCATTCTTTATTTAAAAATTGATATAATTCCATCTTAATGAATAAAATTTCATAAATTTGTAATATTTTTCTATACAGAAAATTCATAGAATGATATAATCTTTTTGTTTTTCAAATGAAGATAAGACAGTTTTTAACTTAATGAGAGTAAACAGTTGAATTGTTTACAAACATATCACTTCCGAAAAACACTATTATTCATTAAATGGGGTGTATGTTAAATGAAACAAAATGAAACACCGTTATTTTCTTCTTTATTAGAACATGCAAAGAAGAACCCTATTCAATTCCATATTCCTGGACATAAAAAAGGAAATGGAATGGATCCTACTTTTAGAGAGTTTATTGGTGACAATGCATTATCAATCGATTTAATCAACATTGCTCCTTTAGATGATTTGCATCATCCAAAAGGTAAAATAAAACAAGCACAAGATCTTGCAGCTAAAGCTTTCGATGCAGACCACACTTTCTTTTCGGTACAAGGCACAAGCGGTGCTATTATGACAATGGTAATGAGTGTTTGTGGACCTGGCGATAAAATAATCGTACCAAGAAATGTTCATAAATCTGTTTTATCCGCAATCATTTTCTCAGGAGCGACACCAATATTTGTTCATCCTGAAATTGATAGTGAATTAGGTATTTCTCACGGTATTACAACAAATGCAGTTAAAGAGGCTATTTTAAATAACCCGGATGCTAAAGCAGTTCTAGTCATTAACCCTACATACTTTGGATTTGTAGCTGACTTAAAAAGCATTGTTGACTTAGCACATTCACATGGCCTTGCCGTTTTAGTTGATGAAGCGCACGGTGTACATATTCATTTCCATAATGAATTACCGATGTCTGCGATGCAAGCAGGGGCTGACATGGCCGCTACGAGCGTACATAAGCTTGGAGGGTCTATGACTCAAAGTTCCATTTTAAATGTAAGAGAAGGCATTGTAAATGTTCACAGAGTACAATCTGTTTTAAGTATGCTGACAACTACGTCCACTTCCTATTTATTACTTGCTTCATTAGATGTTGCAAGAAAAAGATTAGCGACTGTCGGTGAAGAATTACTTACAAACACTATTAGACTAGCAAATAATGCACGAAATAAAATTAATTCAATAAATGGTCTTTATTGTCCTGGTTATGACTTAGTAGGTAATGAAGCAACATTCAATTTTGATCCTACCAAATTATTAATAAGTGTAAAAAAATTAGGTGTAACTGGTCATGATGTTGAAGTTTGGTTAAGAGAGCGTTTTAATATTGAAGTAGAAATGTCTGATTTGTATAATGTTCTTTGCATTTTAACTCCTGGAGACAGCGAAGAAGATATTCAGAAGTTAATACACGCACTTGAAATATTAGGAACTGAATTTGAAATTTCAGAGCGTAATACAAATTTAAACGTTGAGATTCCTACTATTCCAAATTTAGCAGTCTCACCAAGAGATGCATTCTATTCAGAAACAGAGTCTGTTCCATTAGAGGATTCTGTAGGTAGAATTATCGCTGAGTTTGTAATGGTTTATCCACCTGGAATTCCAATCTTCTTACCTGGTGAAGAGATTACACTTGAAAATCTCGTTTATATTAAAAAGAATATTGAAGCAGGACTACCTGTCCAAGGTCCAGAAGATGAAGAATTATTAACTTTAAAAGTATTAAAATAAATAAACTCACAAAAAGAAATTAAGTATTTTTATAATATGACTTCACACTAAAACTAGGAAATGAAACCTAGTTTTTTTGTATTATAAATCACATCTAACTCATATAGGCATATGATAGGTAAGGTAATTATACTGATGCGTATTAAAAATTGTTTTTATGTTAGGATGTGGACTCATTGATAGTCGTGAATAATAAAATTGTTCATGCTTCATTAAAAAATAGCGAAGATTCAAATAATAAGCTTTACCAAGAAATATTGTCTAATTTAACGACTAGTAAAAAATCACATATTTATAAATCAGAGCGAGAATTATCATTTGATGTAACACTTCGAACTTATGTCCTAAAGGCGTCTAAAGAACTCTTAACAAGTGGTATGCAATTTAGAGTTTTTAGAAGAGCTTATTGTAATCCAATGTTTTGGATTCGCACACCAATGGGAGGATTCAGACTTAGGCCAGGCATAAGAGCTTCAATGGGAATTTATGATATATTTCGAAACGGACAATTTTATGCAACTGAATGTGCTACTGCAATCATAATGGTCTTTTATAAAGCCCTATTAGATTTATACGGCTATGAAATTTTTGACCAAATTTTCGATAACGGTTTTTACTTATACACTTGGAATTATGACCCTAAATTAGCCATATTAACGGCAGAAGTTGATCGCCCAGCACCAGGCGATGTAGTTTATATAAAAAATCCAGAAGTCGATCCAATGACTCCAGAATGGCAAGGGGAAAACACAGTTTGTATGGGAAGTAATTATTATTATGGCCACGGAATCGGCATACGGGGGCTTCAAGAGATCATTTACCATTTAAATATGCATAGATATCCTTTTGCAATGGTTTCTGCTTATTTAACAAATTTGAATACAAGAATTGACTCTAATGAAATGGCTCAATATTTAAAAGATAATTCAAAATTAATACCAGTAAAAACGCGAGAAGTTTCATCTGATGTAGTAACAGCAAGAATTGGAGATCAAACTCAAATTGCATAATTAAAAATTATGGCGACTCTTAAGTCAAAGGACTTTTGAGTAGCCTTTTTTATTTACGTTTATAAAACTACGCCATGGACAAACGAACACATTGTGAACTTTATTGATAAAGTTGTGAACTTCGTTGATAAAGTTGTGAACTTCGTTGATAAAAGCATGTTTCTCGTTGATAAAAGCATGTTTCTCGTTGATAAAAACATAATTCTCGTTGATAAAAACATAATTCTCGTTGATAAAAGCATAATTCTCGTTGATAAAAGCATGTTTCTCGTTGATAAAAGCATAATTCTCGTTGATATCTTGATAAATTCCGTTGATAAAAGCCTAATTACGATGAAACAATGATTAATTTCATTGGTAAATCAGTATGTCTCATTAAAATAACATAAAACTTTACTGAATTTTAAAAGATTAATAGTAATTGCCTATTATTAAGAAGATAAATACAAAAAACCCACAAGAAAAAAATACTTCCTTGTGAGTTTTACTTCATTATATAAACGCCTTTTTAGTTCCATTCTTAGACATTAATTTTATATTATTATTGATCAACCTTCATTTTCTGCTGATTGACACTCTTCGCAATCTTTTACATAAAGTGTTGTTACTTTTTCATCCTCAAAATGTCCTACTGTTTTATCACAACATTTGCACACGAACGTCCCCATGATGTAACCCCTTTCATAATGTTGTATTAATCAACTGATTTCATTATAAAGTGTTATACTTATTTACGCAACAGGCAAATAAGTATAACTTTATTTTTCTAGTACCACATTATTCAAAAGGTTTAGGAACGTGAAAATGTTTTAATTAGTATAACACATTTATTTTTTATTCATAACTCTCCTCTATACTTGGTGACGGAAGCCAGTCGGCTAAATAATCTGCAAGCTGCATTGCTTCTTCCTCTGTTTTTAGTTTACACAAAAATTTTAATTGATTAGGAAACGATACATCTTGGCGATCTAATACGATACATTGCCTTGATTGCATACAAATGACGAGTGGCTTCCCAAAGAACATGTTCGTATATACAATGCCAATATCGTATCTTACATCATGAGCGACAAACCCTACAAATCTCACTCTTGCATTTTCATGATCGTCATATAATTTTTCAAACATAGTATCACCCACTCCTCTTCTTAAGTGTTGTAAATTAATACATATGAAGAAAAAATTAAATTAATACCGAATACTTGTCTAAAAATTTGAAATAGTGTTATGATAAAAATGATTAAAAGTGATGTTTTTCTCAAAAAAACGTCTTAGGGGGAAATATAAAAATGGTTCAGCAAGCTACTATTCAATTAGTGGATAAATCAAAATATGAAGAAGCAAACTTAGAATTATTAAATACTTTAATAAATGATTACATACAATCTTCTACTAAAATCGGTCAACAAGTTGACTGGAATTATGAAAGGGCTTCATTTCCTTATTCTATTTCAAATAAAAAATTAGATGACCAAGATGCTCTTTATTTACAAAGTGAAGATTCACGATATAAACATTTTGTTGTTTCAATTCAAGACTATAAAAACATAGTGATTACACTATTACCAAACTCAACTTATGGAGATAAAGGTAAAGCAAATGAACTTTGTAGATATTTAGCTCAAAAAATTGAAGCAAAGCTTGAACTATTTAACAAACGAATCATGTATTTTTATAAAAGATAATTTAAAATAATTTAACAATTACTTGACAAAAGAAAAAGATCGAAGCATAAAAGCAAGTAATAACAATACTTGCTTTTCTTGTATTTCCAACATATTTTGCAATTAAATACAGCTGGTAGAAAAAGACTAAAAACAAAATGACTTTCGAATAAACTTGATCTCTTTTAGACAATAACAATACAAATGAAAAACCTACCCAAAAAAATTGATGGATCATTAATACTATTAATTGTTTTCGCATTTATATTCCCACCAATCGTCTATCCAATACTAGAATATGTGTTTCTTAAAAGTTATGCGAAACATGCTTTAATCATGCAAAAAAACTTGTACAAAAAGCTTTCATCTTGCCACAAAAAACCTCATTTCCCTTCCTTCCTTGCTTGCTATCATCCTTTTTAACACTCCAAGATATTCTTACCTTACACACGCTAAAAAAGGGCATTAAAGTCAAAATAAACACTAAACAAAAAGCATTTATCTACGAAAATCTATTTTATATCCACAAAACTTTGTCTTTTATCAATAAAAATAACTACTTTATAAACAAAAATACTGTTAAATCAATAAAGTTCACAGCTTTATCAACAAAATAAACAAAGTGTTCGTGTTTAAAATTCATATACAAACATCTATCAAAAAAAAAGCTGCCTCTTTTGAGACAGCTTTTTTATTAATATTATTTTAGAACGTGGATTGGATGACCCATCGCTAATTCTGCAGCTTCCATTGAGATTTCACCTAATGTTGGGTGAGCATGAATTGTTTGAGCAATATCTTCAACACTCATGCAAGCTTCAATTGCAAGGCCTAACTCAGAAATAATATCTGATGCATTTACACCTGCAACTTGAGCACCAACTAGTACTCCATCTTCTTTACGAGAAACTAATTGTACGAATCCGTCAGTTGAATTTAGTGATAATGCGCGACCATTTCCACCGAATGGGAATTTTGCAACATTTACAGCTAATCCTTCTTCATCCGCTTGTTTTTTAGTATAACCAACAGTTGCTAGTTCTGGATCAGTGAATACTACTGCAGGGATTGCTAAGTATTCAATTTGACTAGGCATACCGCTAATTGCTTCAGCAGCCACTTTACCTTCATAAGAAGCTTTGTGAGCTAATGGAGGTCCAGCAATTACATCACCAATTGCAAAAATGTTTTTAACTGTTGTACGAGCTTGTTTGTCAGTTGTAATTACACCACGTTCGTTAATTTCAACACCAACATTTTCTAAGCCCATATCGCGAGAGTTAGGGAAACGTCCAACTGTTACTAATACGTAATCAGCTTCGATTTCTTTCATTTCGCCATTTGATTCAAATTTAACAGTAACGCCATCAGCAGTTTCTACAACACCTTTACCGAAAGCTTTTGTTTCGATATCAACATTGCCTTTTTTCTTTAATCCACGTTTAACAATTGAGCTCATTGATTTTTCGAAACCATTTAAGATTTCATCACCAGCTTCAAGAATTGTTACGTGAGTACCGAAGTTAGCATAAGCTGTACCTAATTCCATACCGATATAGCCGCCACCAATAACAACTAATTTCTTTGGAATTTCTGGTAAGTTTAATGCACCAGTTGAATCGATTACACGGTTACTCCATTTAAATCCTGGGATTTCGATTGGAGTTGAACCTGTTGCGATGATCGCATTGTTAAATGTATATGTTTGAGCTGAGTCTTCTGTAATAACACGAAGTGTGTTTGCATCATTAAAGTAAGCTTCACCTTTAATAACTTCAACTTTGTTTCCTTTTAATAAACCAGCTACACCGCCAGTTAATTTATTAACAACACTGCTTTTCCAAGCTTGAACTTTTGTAAAATCAACTTTTACATTTTCAGCTGTAATACCGATATCTTCAGAATGCATAGCAGTCTCATAACGGTGACCAGCTGTAATTAATGCTTTTGAAGGAATACAACCTACGTTTAAACATACTCCTCCAAGATTACCTCTTTCAACTACCGCAACTTTTTGTCCTAGTTGTGCTGCACGAATTGCTGCAACATATCCACCAGGACCAGCACCGATAACGACCGTATCTAGTTCAATTGCAAAATCTCCTACTACCATTTATCTTACGCCTCCATTAATAATAATTCTGGATCATTTAATAATCGTTTAATGTGGTTTAATGCGTTTTGAGCTGTAGCACCATCAATCATTCTGTGGTCAAAGCTTAAAGATAACGCTAATACTGGAGCAACAACGATTTCTCCATTTAATACAACAGGTTTTTCAGCAATACGACCAATACCTAAAATAGCTACCTCAGGGTGGTTAATTACTGGTGTAAACCATTGTCCACCAGCTGAACCGATATTTGAGATTGTACATGAAGCACCTTTCATTTCTGCAGGAGCTAATTTACCATCACGAGCTTTTGTAGCTAACTCATTAATTTCAGCAGAAATAGAGAAGATAGCTTTACGATCAGCATCTTTAACAACTGGTACTAATAAACCTTTATCAGTATCTGCAGCAATACCAATATTATAATAATGCTTGTGGATGATTTCGCTAGTAGCATCATCGATTGATGTATTTAAAGCTGGGAATTTACGTAATGCAGAAGTTAAAGCTTTAACAACATAAGGTAAGAATGTTAACTTAATACCTTGTGCAGCAGCAACTTCTTTATACTTTTTACGGCTAGCAACAAGCTTAGTCACATCTACTTCATCCATTAATGTAACGTGTGGAGCAGTGTGTTTAGAGTTAACCATTGCTTTAGCAATTGCTTTACGAATTCCACTCATTTTTTCACGAGTTTCAGGGTATGCACCTTCAGGGATTGGCATTGCTTTTGGAGCTTCTTTAGCAGCTGGTGCCTCAGAAACAACCTCAACAGCAACCTCATTTTGTGCTTGAGCAACTGGTGCTACTCCACCTAATAAGAATGCATCTACGTCATTTTTAGTAACACGGCCATTTTTACCTGAACCTGGTACAATGCGTAAATCAACGTTTTTCTCACGAGCATATTTACGTACAGATGGCATTGCAATTACATGTGCTTTTGGCTCAATTGCAGCAACTGGTGATAGTGGTGCAGCATCTGTTTTTGGTTCTGCTTGCTCATAAGATTCTTGTACTTTTGCTTGAACTGCTTCAGCAGCTTCCGGTACTGGAGTAGTAGTTGGAGCTTCTTCAGCATGTTGACCTTTAAAGCTAATGTTTTCATAACCAGGAGCATCTAAACGTACTAATACGTCACCAACAACTGCAACTGTTCCTTCTGATACTAACACTTCTAAAACTTTACCTTTAACAGGTGATGGAATTTCTACTACTGATTTATCGTTTTGTACTTCACAAATGATATCATCTTCATTTACTTCGTCGCCTGCTTTAATAAACCATTTTACAATTTCACCTTCGTGAATACCTTCACCGATATCTGGTAATCTAAATTCAAATAGACTTGCCACTGAGTTTGACACAGATTTCTACCTCCGAACAAAATTAAATTAATTTTTAAATTTTATCTATCTATAATGTAAGAAAGGTATTGATGAATTCATCAAATACCTTTCTCTATTTTTGTTAAATAATTAGAAGTTTAAAACTTTTTGAATACCTTCAACTACATCTTTATGGTTTGGCAACCAAACAGTTTCTGCTTCTGAGAATGGGTATACAGTGTCAGCTGCAGTAATACGTACAACTGGTGCTTCTAATGAAAGGATACAACGATCATTAATTTCAGCAACAATATTTGCAGCAATACCAGCTTGTTTTTGTGCTTCTTGTACAACAACTGCACGGCCAGTTTTCTCAACAGACGCAACGATTGCAGCAGTATCTAATGGGTGAATAGTACGTAAGTCAACAACTTCTACTGATACACCTTCTTTTTCTAATTCTTCTGCAGCTTTTAATGCAGTGTGAACCATTGCACCGTAAGCAAATACAGAAACGTCTTTACCTTCACGTTTAACATCAGCTTTACCTAATTCGATTGTGTACTCACCTTCAGGTACATCTTCACGGAATGAACGATATAATTTCATGTGCTCTAAATAGATAACTGGATCATTATCACGAATAGATGAAATTAAAAGACCTTTTGCATCTTTAGGTGTTGATGGAATAACTACTTTTAATCCTGGAGTTTGAGCCATTAATCCTTCTAAACTATCCGCGTGCATTTCTGGAGTATGAACCCCACCACCAAATGGTGAACGGAAAGTAATTGGAGAAGTAAAACGACCACTTGTACGGTAACGCATACGAGCAGCTTGGCCTGCGATTGAGTCCATAATTTCGAATAAGAATCCGAAGAATTGAATTTCTGCTACTGGACGGAAGCCTTCAATACCAAGACCGATTGCTAGTCCACCAATTCCTGATTCAGCAAGTGGTGTATCGAATACACGCTCTTCGCCGAAATCTGCTTGTAAACCTTCAGTTGCACGGAATACACCACCGTTTACTCCAACGTCCTCACCGAATACGATTACTGTAGGATCGTTTTTCATTTCAACGCGTAATGCATCTGTGATAGCTTGAATCATTGTCATTTGCGCCATGACTTACTTCGACTCCTTCTCTTTGAAAATTGCATATTGCTCTTCAATATTACTTGTTTTAGTTTCGAACATATTTTCCATTAAATCAGTAACTTTTTGTTTTGGTTCTTGGTCAGCAAGTTTAATGCCATCTTTAATCGCTTCTTTTGCTTCTTCGATAATTGCATTTTCTTCTTCTTCAGTCCATAGACCTTTTTTCTCTAAGAACTTACGGAAACGAACGATTGGATCTTTTGCTTCCCACTCATTTTCAGTATCTTTTGTACGGTAACGAGTTGGATCATCACCAGCCATTGTATGTGGACCATAACGGAATGTTAAAGTTTCGATTAATGTTGGACCTTCACCATTTACTGCACGTTTACGAGCTTCAGAAGTAGCTGCATAAACTGCTAAAGGATCCATACCATCAACTTGAATACCTGCAATACCTACTGCGATTGCTTTTTGAGCAATTGTTCTAGCTTTTGATTGCTTAGAAACTGGAGTTGAGATTGCGTATCTGTTGTTTTGTACAATGAAAATTGCAGGAGCGTTGTAAGCACCAGCAAAGTTTAATCCTTCGTAGAAATCACCTTGAGAAGAACCACCGTCACCTGTATATGTAATAGCAACAGAGTTTTTACCTTTTAATTTCATACCAAGCGCAACACCAGCAGCTTGAATAATTTGAGCACCAATAATAATTTGTGGGAAGATTACGTTAACATCTTGAGGAATTTGACTTCCAACGAAATGTCCACGTGACCATAAAAATGCTTTATATAAAGGTAAACCGTGCCAAATCATTTGAGGTACATCACGGTAACCAGGTAGGATAAAGTCTTCTTTTTCAAGAGCAAATTGACTTGCTAATTGAGAAGCTTCTTGTCCAGCCGTAGGAGCGTAGAAACCTAAACGTCCTTGTCTGTTTAATGAAATAGAACGTTGATCAAGGACACGAGTCCATACCATACGCTTCATTAATTCTTTTAATTTTTCATCAGATAATTCTGGCATCGCTGCTTCGTTAACGATTTCGCCCTCTTCGTTTAAAATTTGAAGAGTTCCAACTGAATCACCAAATTGAAGCATATGATTCATTAATTCAGAAACAGTTTGTGTATTCTTCATTTCTTTTGTTTCCTTTCCATCTACTTTCTTAGTAGTAGTTGCCACTTAACCCACACCCTTCTTTAATTATCGAGGATTTATTTACTATATCCATCATGTGTATTTTCTTAGGAATAATTACAAGTAATGAAAACTTGTAATTAAAAACTGTACTTATACGTTTTGTGTATTACACTAGTACAACATTGAACACTAGTACAGTTTATAACACGTTCACAAACACGTCAAATATTTTGTTGTATTATTTTATTCATGATTTTTCGGAAAACTTTTCTCATTTTTCTCACCCTGTACTACCTTTGAAACAGCAATCTGTTATACAATAATAGAAACTCTTTAAAATTATACTTAAATAGCTAATAACTTAAATTTTTTAATATAAATTCCCAAACTGTACTACAACGATTTTTATTGAATATATCTAGGTAATTCCATTTATTTACCATATTTTTCATATATGTCTTTTTGTAGATCATTTAATTTTTGAGTATAAAGATTTAATTGATCATTATATTTAATGACATCTTTATAGTTCTTATTTGTATTCTTTGTCTTACTCTTAACATTTTTTAAATCAACTTTTTTCTGAGATAATAACTGATAAATTGAAAGATCTGTTTCAATCGCTTCTTTATATTTCAAATTCAATTTATCGTATAAATTTGTTCTCTCTCTCCAGGTTTTAATGAAGTTATTTACTTCATTGCGAAACTTTTCATCTTTTGTTTCAATGTTTATTGTTTGAAGTTCTTCAATTTTTATGTCTATATCGTGAATTAATTTTGACTCCTCTTTTACGCCTTCTTTCCGTTCATTTAATAAATTAATCGCAAGTTTAGCCGACTCTTGTCTTTTATTTACTTCATTAATTTTATATAAATAAATTTTTTCATAATACTCCAGCTCTTTAATTTCTAATTTTTGGATTTTCTCACCAGCTTTTTGAAATTTTTGCTCCTTTTTCGCAATTTCACTTAATTTATTTATAACTAATTTTCTTTGATTTGCTTGAGAAGTACAGCCCATACAAAAGATTAATAAAAGACTTACTATAAGAAATAAAGAATAGATTTTTTTATACATAATTCCACCCAAATTTTTGTCATGATTAGTTTCATATTGCATCTTTTCATACTTTTTATACGTCCTCAAAAATAATATGGTCACATACCCACACACTTTATGTACTTTTTCATAATTTGTAGTATCCGCTATATGCGGAAACAGTTTAAAGGGAGGTTATTATATGTACGGTTACGGATACGGAAAAGGTGGATACCCTGGTTATGGCGGCGGATGCGGATGCGGTTACGGTGGTTTCGCATTAATCGTTGTTCTATTCATTTTATTAATTATCGTTGGTGCAGCTTTCGTTTTATAATTCACACTGACACAGCCTCTATTATTAAATGTATAACCACAAACTTTAGGAGCGATTTTATATCGCTCCTTTTTCAATTTCAATCATCGCCCCTTTACTGACAATTTAAAAAAGATTTGTTAGACTAAACTAATAATACTAGTCAATAGTACATATTTATTTTTTGAAAAAATGAAGGAGTGAAGTTCATTTGATTACAATGACAAATATAATTCGAGAGGGCGACCCTAGATTAAGGGAAGTATCGAGGGAAGTAATTTTACCACCATCGGTTGATGATATAAATTTAGCTAATTCATTATTAGAGTATGTTATTAATAGCCAAAACCCAGAAATTGCTACAGAATACGGATTACGTTCAGGTATCGGTTTAGCAGCACCACAAATAGGCATTTTAAAAAGAGCGATTGGTGTTCATGTAACTGACCAACAAGGCAATTTATTTAGTTATGCTTTATTAAATCCAAAAATTATAAGCCACTCTGTAGAACAAGTTTACTTATCCGGTGGTGAAGGTTGTCTATCAGTTGATCGTGATGTTCCTGGATATGTTCCACGTTATGCAAGAATCACAGTTAGTGGTTTTGACACTAGACTTGGTGAAGTGAAAATACGATTAAAAGGTTTACCAGCAATTTGCTTCCAGCATGAAATTGATCATTTAAATGGTGTAATGTTCTATGATCATATTAATAAAACGAATCCATTCTCTCCTCCAGAAGGTGCAGCACCTTTAGAGAGAAATTCATAAAAAAAACAGGGGTCGTCCTAAAAGTCAGCTAACTGACAATTAGGTCGCCCCTATTTATGTATAAGAAATATTGTTAAAGCTTAGTAAAGACATTCGTGCGGGTTTTTCAAAAAAAAATGAGGATGCCATTAAGACATCCCATTTTTATTAAAGTAACCCTGCCCATTTTAAACCGTTTAAAATACCATCTTCATCAACATTCGTTGTAATATGATTTGCTAGCTTTTTAAGAGGTTCTACTGCGTTCCCCATAGCAATACCAGTACCGACCTTTTCAATCATTTCTAAGTCGTTTAATCCATCACCAAATGCGAATACATTTTGCATATCAAACCCTAGATGATTTACCATTTGTAAAATTCCATTTGCTTTTGATCCCCCGATTGGTAAGACATCTGATGAGTAATCATGCCAACGAATGAAATTAAACTGATTAAAACCATCTGTTAATAAAGACTCTTTATGCTCTTCGCAAAATAATAACACTTGATAAATTTCACGATTTTGATAAAAATCATGTTGTATTTCAGGATGAACCATTTTAATTGTAGCCATCGCCTCTTTAATATGGAGATTTGTATCTGTCGATGCTCTCATCGTCTCATTGTTTAAATAAATAAGCGGAATATCAAGCTCTTTTGCTTTTTGAGTAAATAGATGAAGTTGTTCTTCATTTAATGCATGGCTGTGAATTCTTTCACCTTCAAATTCAGCATATTGTCCATTTAAACTAACAAAAGTATTTATGTTTAATTCTTCACGAATTTCTTTAAACATAAATGGTGCACGACCAGTTGCGATCCCAACATGAATATCTTTATTTTGTAGTTCTGAAATAGCTTTCTTTGTACTTTCTGGAATTTCTTTATCATGATTTAATATCGTTCCATCTATATCGAAAAAAACAATTGGTTTAGTCATATTTTACTCTCCTCACTCACTAAGATGCTGCATTTGCTTTTGAGTTACTAATTTTTGACTTCTTCTTGCTATTTGTAATAAATACACCTAGTAGTACGATTAATAATCCGATAACCATTTTATATGTTAAAGGTTCGTCTAAAAAGAAAAATCCCCAAACTGAAGCAAAAACAGGAACTATATAAGTAACCATAGTTGCAAATTCTGCACTACCTTCTTTAACCATATAATAAAATAGTAAATATGCCAACCCCGAACATAAAACACCAAGTCCAAATACACCACTAAAAACTTCTAAATTTACAAAAGGTTTTACCGTTCCCTTTCCTACAAAACACATATAAATAAAACTGAAAACACCAGATATAGCAAGCGTTAAAAACGAAATTGTTAAAACATCAATTTTTTGTAAATACTTTTTCGTTAAATGTGAACCAAGCCCATAACAAAATGTAACAAATAACATTAATAATGAATAAATTATATTATTGGAGAAAATTGTTGATGGGTTAATATTCATCATAATCATAAGTCCGATAATCCCAATAAAAAGCCCGATCCCTTGCATCCTTTTAATCCTTTGAGAAAAGAAAAAATAACCGATTAGAAGTGTAGCTATTGGAGTAAACGCATTTAAAATTGCAGCTTCATTACTTTGTAGATGTGTTTCACTAAAAGAAAGAAATAACCACGGAATTGCGTGATTAAATAATGAGATGATAATAATTAGACTCATTTTCGGTAAATTTTTAAAATCAATTTTCACCTTTTTTATTAGCATAATGATTAATAAAGTAACCGCACCAAAGAAACAACGATAAAACACTATTGCTTCAGGGCCAATGTCATTTAAAAGGAGTTTAATAAATAAAAACGATGTACTCCAAATAATACTTAATAAAAACAAGGCTGTGTATAATTTTTTCACATATTTCTCCCCTATCCCTTAAAAGATTCCCTCTATTTTAACGTCTTTTCTGAATATATTGTATGAAAATGCCTTTTCGATCAATACTACACATAAATATACCATGTCCGTGTTGTTTATAAGCAAGTTTAATTTCTTGTATAGGAGGTAAAACTAATGTTACGTAAACTTAGAAAAAAATTAAAAAAACGGCTAAAACTATTATTAAAAAAGAAAAAATACATCTCAATAATTTCAAATATATTTTTAAATTAAACCGTATTTTAGGTAATCTTCAATAAAAAGAATGAAAATATATAAAAAATCACTTATAATATTGAGAAGATAGTGAATTGACAAGGAGAGATTTAAATGATTTTTAAAGTATACTATCAGGAATTACCTTTAGAGGTACCTGTAAGAGAAAAAACTAAAACAGTTTATGTAGAAGCTGAAAGTGAAAGAGAAGTTCGTGCGAAATTATTACCTTTCAATTATAATATTGAGCTTGTTCAAGCTTTAACTGGTGCTCATCTTGAATTCGAAAAACAAAGTGAAAGCTTTAAAGTTCTGGAGCTAGCGTAAACATATGAAATTTCTTAAAAATGATCAAGCTGCCGTATTCGCACTAGGTGGCTTAGGGGAAATTGGAAAAAATACATACGCAGTACAATATCAAGATGAAATTATATTAATCGATGCCGGAATCAAATTCCCTGAAGATGAACTATTAGGAATAGACTATGTAATACCTGATTATTCTTATTTAGTTCGAAATGAGGAAAAAATTAAAGGTTTATTTATCACTCACGGACATGAAGACCACATTGGTGGTATTCCATATTTATTAAGAGAATTAAATATTCCAATCTATGGTGGTAAGCTTGCTCTTGGTTTAATTAAAAACAAACTTGAAGAGCATGGTCTTCTAAGAAAAGCTAAATTAATTGAAATTAAAGAAGACGATATCATCAAATTCAGAAAAACAAGCGTAACATTCTACCGTACTACACATAGTATTCCAGACTGTTACGGAATCGTTGTAAAAACTCCTCAAGGACAAGTTGTTCATACAGGAGACTTTAAATTCGACTTTACACCAGTTGGAGAAACAGCTAATTTAACAAAAATGGCTGAAATTGGTAAAGAAGGCGTTTTATGCTTACTTTCAGATAGTACAAATAGTGAAGTATCACATTTTACAATGTCTGAGAGAAAAGTCGGCGATACGATTAATGAAATTTTCCGTAAAGTAGACGGTCGAATTATATTTGCAACATTTGCTTCAAATATTCATCGTCTTCAGCAAGTAGTTGAGTCTGCTATTGCAACTGGACGTAAAATTGCTGTTTTCGGAAGAAGTATGGAAGCAAATATCGAGATTGGACATGACTTAGGTTATATTAAATGTCCTAAAGATACATTTATTGAAGCTTCTCAAATTAACCGTATACCTGCAAATCAACTTGTTATTTTATGTACAGGTAGTCAAGGTGAACCGATGGCTGCATTATCACGTATTGCTAATGGTACACACCGTCAGATCCAAATTATCCCTGGAGATACAGTAGTATTCTCTTCTTCACCAATTCCAGGTAATACAATGAGTGTAAATCGTACGATCAACTTATTGTATCGTGCTGGCGCAGAAGTAATTCACGGATCATTAAATGACATTCACACTAGCGGTCATGGTGGTCAGGAAGAGCAAAAATTAATGCTTCGACTAATGAAGCCTAAGTATTTTATGCCAATTCACGGTGAATATAGAATGCAACGTATGCACGCTAAACTTGCAATGGATTGTGGAGTTCCGGAAGAAAACTGCTTTATCATGGATAATGGTGAAGTATTAGCTCTTCGTTCGGATGAAGCGATGGTTGCAGGAAAAGTACCTTCTGGCAATGTTTATATTGATGGAAGCGGTATCGGTGATATTGGTAATATCGTATTAAGAGATCGTAGAATTTTATCTGAAGAAGGCCTTGTAATTGTTGTCGTAAGCATCGATATGAAGGAATTTAAAATCTCTGCTGGTCCAGATATTATTTCACGTGGATTTGTTTACATGAGAGAAAGCGGCGATTTAATAAATGAAGCACAAGCAATGATTTCTACTCATTTAAACAAAATCATGGAGCGTAAAACGTCTCAATGGTCTGAAATTAAAAATGAGATTACAGATACTTTATCTCCTTTCTTATACGAAAAAACAAAACGTAAACCAATGATACTTCCAATTATCATGGAAGTATAATGACATAATTTAAAGGAGCTGCCACAAAAGTGAAATCACTTCTAAGGTAGCTCCTTTTTCCGTTTATTTTTCAAGATATTCCACTTATTTCACTCCACTACATATCATTTAATCCTTATGTATACTCTGTTAAATTTAATTTAGTCAACCTTCGTATGCGTTAGTTGCATGGGTGATTCTAGTTCATCAATATCCAGAATCATCAACTCTCCATTTACCCTTTTTACTATCTCTAATCAGAGTCCAACTAAAATCAGACTGAGTTGAATTTGGTTCCCAACTTCCATCACCCCCAGTAGAATCGACTTTGAATGTAGAAAGTAAAACAAGTACATTTTTTTCGTTTACACCATTATCCATCCCCGAACCATATTGCATATAATCTTTGCTAATTGAATGAGATTCTTTTTCTGAATACCATATATCTGTCAGTGTACACCCTTCATAATCCTTGAATTCTTTCTTTACAGTTTTAACCGCTGCATTTAGTTCATCTTTAGAGTACTGCTTAGATTGTCCTATTTTTATTTTTACTTTGTCAGCATCCATATACGTATACGTACTAGAATTTGAATTTGAATTAGTATTAGCATCTGTTTGGCGCTGATAGATTAGAATGAATACTCCAGCAACTAATAATAAAAAAAGAGGTAAAAAGATTTTCTTGTTTTTCATAAATTTTACTCCTATTATTTTGTTTTTTGGTAGACCTTTACTTCCAGTAACTTCCACAATTAACATTATACAGGTACAATCCATTACTCTAAACAAAGCTAATTACTCATTCTTTCTTAGAAATTAAATTTATCCTTATGCTACTAAACTGTCATTACTAATAACTAATGATGAAATTTAAAAATTGTTCAACTAATGCAATTCGTCAGTTAGAGAACGTAAATAACAGAATTACAACTCCATGGACAACGATTATTATTAAAGCTGGAATTCTCTTTTTTCCCTTCAAATTAAATCCTAGCAAAAATGTTAACCCCAAAAAAATAAATCCATAGGATGATAAAATAATTTTTTGCATAACCAATGCACATACAAAAAGGATGATTGCTGCGATACTTGTGACTACACCAACTTTTTTTTTCAATACAACTCCTCCAATTATGTATCTGAATTTCTATAATCGTAAAATTCTAGTGCCCCTAATAAATACTAAATTACTTATTTTTATTTTATCGTAAATTGCCGAGATTTTAATTTTGCGAAAAGATATCACTTCTAATTTACTTTATTGAATTAAACGACCAAATAACAAAATAGAGGAGAATCTAATGATGATCCTCTATTTCTTATTGAACAAATTTATACGTTAGATAAAGTTACTCCTATAAATTTCCTTTATCCCACTCAATTATTAACTTTTTAACATCAAATTACTGATTAAACGTTTTAGTACATCTTTCACCTTTTCTTCATTTTCCGAAAGTAAATGTGTGGCAGAGCAATATTTACCATAGTTTATAAAAAAAAGAGAACTCGACTCCTTTGGGGAATGCGCGAATCCTGAGACCCTGCACCAAAGAGGAATCTCAGGTTCCGCCCCATGGAAATCGAGCACCTGTAGTGGAATTCTATGTTCTTCTTTTTTGATATTAGGTCACTAAGATTCATATCAATCTAGAAAATCATTTTTATCATTATTTTTTAAAAAAACTTTTATAAAAAAAGGTTTATTAAGAACTAAAAATATAAAATACACTGTAAATACGACAAAGAATATGACAAAAAGGATAATCAATACAATCGCCAAAGTACTCTTAGCAAAACTTGTTTCGATTCTTAAATAAGGATATAAAATAAATGGTAAATGGCTGATTCCATATCCAAAAAATGCGAAGAAATATTGTAATAATACAAGTATGAATGCTAATCCGTATCTCTTTCCTTTTATAACAAAATAAATAGCTATACAAAAGCAAATGAACGAGATAAGGAAAAACTCCCACACATTATGCATTCGATCAAAATGAACATTATTATGTAACTTCATTGAAGCAAAAACAATAATACTCGATATGATTGTCGGAGCCGACCAAACTAGTACATACTTTCTTAATTTTACTTCTGACTCAGAATCATTTATTAGTTTTGCAGAGTAGATTAAAAACATTGCACTTATAAATAAAACTGAACATACTGCCAAAAGCATAACGGATAAAGAATAGGAATTCGTTATCAATTTAAATGGATAAAATCGTATATCCGTACCATTTTCGATAATAAATCCACCCTCAGATATTGTTAATACAGTAGATAGAGTAACAGGGATTAGTAAACTTGTAGCACCATATAAAATTAGAAATAACTTACTTCTATTTCCTCCATATTGCTGAAAGGTATAAAACGATCCCCTAACAGCTAAAAAAATCATCGCTACACTACCAGGAACTAATAAAGGAACTCCGTAATAATATGCAACCCTTGGGAATATGCCAACAACACCAACAAAGAAGAAAATGAAGAATAATGTAGCTAACTCCCATATAGATGAAAGATGTCGATTTATTAAGCCAATTAATTTTGGTTCCTCTTTCGTTGAAATAGCATAAAACGCGTAAAAACCTGCACCAAAATCAATTGAAGCAATAATCATGTAGGCATATAGAAACAACCATAATATAAAGATTGCGACCGTTTGAATTTCCAAACTTATTTCCTCCTACAGAAATTTCATAATCTAAAGCTTAGTTTTCTTCATTATACCGATAAAATACCGTTTCTACTAGTTTCTATATGAAGATTATGGAAAATTAAAAAGAGACTTTGTTTAAAGTCTCTTTAATGGTTTGCGATTATTCTACTTTTGCAGCTTCGTCTAGTACTCGATTTACACGTTTCTCTAACATTGGCATTCCGCCTTCTCCAGCTTGGAAATGACGTAATACACCAGTTTTATCAAAAACGTAATATGAAGGCACATATTTATTTTCAAATGCATCTGTAATTGTATGTTGATTATCAACTAAAATTGTTTGTGTAATTCCATGTTCCGCTGCAACTTCTTTAATTTTTTCAATATCTAAATCATCTTCAGATCTTGGCATATGAACACTAACTACATTTAAACGATCTTTATACTCATCTCTAAATGCATTAATATTTGGCATTGCTACTTTACATAAATGGCAACTAACAGACCAAAAATGAATTAATGTTGGTTTGTCACCGATTAAGTTTTCTTTTTGGATTTCTCCATTTAATACTGTTGTTGCGCCGTTTAATTCTGGCATTGGCGAGCGAAGTCTCATTTATTAGTCCTCCTATTTCGTTTCGTTAGCCCTACTTTTTTAACTAATAAAGGCTTGTTCAATTTTTCAAAAATGTTTCGTATTGTGTTTAAAAAGGCCTAACTTTATGTTAGACCTTTTGTCATTGCTTAATTTTATTTAAAAATTATAAAGTTGCTTGACCTGGTTTCCAGTTAGCTGGGCAAAGTCCACCAGTTTGTAAAGCTTGAAGTACACGTAATACTTCATCAACTTCACGTCCGATATTGTTGTGGTGTACTACTTGATACATTAATTCACCTTCTGGGCTGATGATGAATAATCCACGTAATGCAATACCTTCTTCTTCAATTAATACGCCATAATCACGAGAAATAGCGTGGTTTGTATCTGCACCTAATGCGTATTTTAATTGGCCTAAACCATTGTCTTTACGGTCAGTGTTGATCCATGCTAAGTGAGTGTGAATTGTATCTGTAGAAACACCTACAACTTCTGCATCAAGATCTTCAAACTCATCATAACGATCAGAGATTGCTACGATTTCAGTTGGACATACGAAAGTGAAGTCCATTGGATAGAAGTATAATACTGTCCATTTATCATTTTTCATGTTTTCTTCTAAACTTACTTTACCAAATTCTTTATTTGGTAAAACTGCTTCCATTTCGAAGCGTGGTGCTTGTTTTCCTACTAAACGTTCTGCCATCGTTATTACCTCCAATATTTATGTAACTATTTATCATACAAGTGATATTATAGTAAACTACTTATTTAAAGTCAATATTAATTTATAATAATTATTAACTGAAAATCATTTTCACACTACTTTTTCATAAAATCCGTAATAAATTGAATCATTATTGGTATAACATTTTCATCAGGATTTAATTTTTGGTGATGTAATCCGAATTCAGAATTTACGCCAATCCAAAACATCAGACCAGGTATTTCCTTTGTCATATAACCAAAATCCTCACCTGTCATAGCAACATTACATTCAACTGCATTAATACCGTCATATTGTCTCGCAAAATTGAAAAATTCATTCGTCAATGATTCATCATTTATTACACCATAGTAATTACTTCCAAAATCTACATCTATTTTACACTGAAAACTCTCTTGAAATCCATTCACAAGACTTTGAATTCTATTTTTTAATTTTATCATCGCTTCTATATTTAGTGCTCTCATAGTACCTTCTAGTCGAACGTGATCTGCAATAACATTTTGAACTGTTCCACCAGTAATTTTTCCAATTGTAATTACCGCACTGTCTAACGGATTCACATTTCGAGAAACGATTGATTGTACTTGAGTGATAAAATGACTAGACGCAATAATCATGTCATTCGTTAAATGCGGGAATGCAGCATGGCCACTTAAACCATGAAAATCAATAAATAGCTCAGAAGTATGCGCAAATAACATACCAGGTTTTGTTGCGATTGTACCAACTGGATATTCCGGTGCTATATGTAAAGCATATATTTCATCAGGTTTAAATGATGTAAACTCTTCACTTTTTAGTAAAGGCTCAGCTCCACCTGGACCTTCCTCTGCAGGTTGAAAAATAAACACAACATCATCATTTATAGGTTCATTAACTAGATTAGTGAGTACACCAAGTGCAATGCTCATATGTACGTCATGACCACAAGCGTGCATATTGCCCTCGTGAGTCGAAGAAAACGCTAAACCTGTATTTTCTTTCATTGGTAATCCATCAATATCTGTACGGTAGCCAATCGTTTTAGTAGGCTTTATTCCTTTTACTCTAACAAAAATACCAGTTCTCCATGTTTCAATTACAAGTCTTTCTTGATTTAAACTAGATAAGTACTCTAGTAAATATGCTTGTGTTTTAAATTCTTGAAAACCAAGTTCAGGAATTAAATGTAGATCTCTTCTAATTTGAATAAAAGAATCCATCGTGGCTCCTCTCTAAAAAAAAGCGTAGAATATATTCTACGCTTTATTTGTTATTATTGATTTAATTGACGTAAAGCCTGAATAATTTCAGTCTTTGAAATTGTTTTATCATCGATATCTTTAATTTTTCTAGCTGGAACACCAGCAACTACAGTATAAGGAGCAACATCTTCAGTAACGATTGCGCCTGCAGCTACTACTGCACCTTCACCTACTTTAATACCTTCTAAAACTACTGCATTAGCACCAATTAAAACATTGTCTTCAAGAATAACTGGGTTTGCTGATGGTGGCTCAATAACACCAGCTAAAACAGCACCTGCGCCAACGTGACAGTTTTTACCAGTAGTAGCACGTCCACCAAGTACTGCGTTCATATCGATCATAGTGCCTTCTCCAATTACAGCACCGATATTAATTACAGCACCCATCATAATTACAGCGTTATCGCCAATTGTAACTTGATCGCGAATAAATGCACCTGGCTCAATACGAGCTTTAATACCTTTAGAATCTAAAAGTGGAATAGCTGAATTACGACGATCTGATTCTACTACGTAATCTTCTATGTATTCTTTTTGCTCTTCAAGGATTACTTTAACATCGTCCCACTCACCAAATAAAACTCCAGAATTTTGAGAAATAAATGATTGAACTGACTCATTGATTGTAAGCTTGTCTAGCTCACCTTTTACATATACCTTAACAGGTGTTTTTTTAGTACTATTTGCGATAAATGCGATAATTTCATTTGCGTCCATTAATTTCATAATGTATTGCCCCCTTTATTATATCAATAAGAATACTCTATCAAATCTAGTAACTAACAAGCAACATTTTGTCGATTAATCTTTTGTTTTTTTTCTAATTGATTCGATAAATCCAGCTACTTGTTTTAATTTCATGGCATCTCGATTATAAAGTAAGTATGTATCTCGATTTAACCCAGCATCTTGTTTTGTCATGATAGGTGTTTTTATAACACTTTCGTCATTTACATCATGCAACACAGAAGAAGGTAAAATTGCAAAACCTAGGCCATTTAATACAAATTGCTTACAAGTTTCGATTTGATCAACAACTATTTCGTGTTTAGGTAATGAATTAAAATGCTCATACCACCATGATTGAATCAATTGATAGTAATTTGAATTACTTTTAAACTGGATAAATGGTCTTTGTATATTCTTATAATCCAAAAGATTATGTTTCTTTGTATCGACTAATAATAGTTCATCAGAAAAAAGTAATTCCTTTTCTCCGAACCAATTTTGATTCCCTCTTACAATTGCCAGGTGTACCTCATTTTCATATAAACGATTTGTAATTTCACTACTCCATCCAGTAAAAAGAGAAACTTGAACTTCAGGATAGCTTGAAACATATTTTTTTAAGACTGGCGGTAACCAGTATTGAGCAACGACAGAGGAAACCGCAATTTTTAAAGTACCAGAAATATCTGATTTTAAAATTTGCAATTGCTCTAACATCGTTTGGTATGTTTCTTCCATTTTCCTTGCATAGTTTAAAATAATTTCCCCAGAAGCTGTAATAATCAATCCCTTTTGTGAACGAATAAACAATTCACTACCAATCTGTTTCTCTAAATTTTGTAGCCTTTGACTAAGAGCAGGTTGAGAAACAAATAGTCTCTCAGACGCTTTCCTCATATTTTTCTCTTCAGATAAAGTAATTATTAAACGAATATCATCTATCTGCATTTAATCCCCCCTTAAGTAGTGCAGGAAAATCATTGAGAGCTCTATTTATGGCTTCGTATGATCTTTAAGATAAATCCATATGCTTCATATTTAATTCTTTTAAAATCTTTCTCTAGCCCCTTAACTATTCTACATTACTACCGTACTACATGAATAAAAAAAGTAAGCCAATATTCAAATGACCTACTTTTATCGATTAATGTTTATTGTATCTTCTTACATTTTTATTCAATTGTTTTAAAATCGCTCTTCTAGTTAGTATACCTTCAAACGTATTATTCTCATCTACTACACATACAAAAGGATGATCAACTACAGTTTCAAGCCCTTTAGCTAACGTATCCGTTGTTTTTAATAGAGGAATTTCTGTACACATTACCTCTTGAACTTTCATATTACTTAAACGATCAAATTCAATTCTTTCTAGTCCAAGTATTCCATCTAATATCATTGAAGTGCTAATTAAGCCAAGTAATTGAAACTTTGGATTTAGAACAGGAATTGATGAATATCCTGATTTTGTAAGTACTAATAAAGCATGCTCCAAACTGTTACCACTTTGTACGTGAGCTACTTTTTCACTCGAAATAATTACTTCTTCTACTTTATGTTCAAAAAATTGTGAACCATCAATACTAATCAAAAACATCGTCCCCCAGGTAGTAAAGTATTAGTATTTAAAAAATGGTTAAAACTAGTAAGTCCATCTAAATAACCATCAGTTAAATAGGCTAGTTACTTCACTAATCATTTGTATAAATTAAAACTTATACATTATTCTATTCTTTAGGACTATGTCCCCCTCCCTATATTATCAGATTTGTAACCCCTTTCCAATTTAACTTTTCCTAATAAATTGCTTTATTATTTTAATTTATTCATGAAAACAAAAAAACGTTTAGATAAATAATTTATTATCTAAACGTTCATCTATAATTGATATCATAAACCCAAATCCCTTAACTTTTGATATAAATGTATTAGTCTTTCGTATTGATCTTCTCCTGCATCCATTAATCCGTTTTCTATATCAGTAATTTGCGATGAAATTAGCTCAATTGCATAATTTTGTTTCATCACTGTATCGACTAATAAAGATAATTCATCATTCGTAAAGTTTTGTTCACTTAGCATCCATCAATCCCTCCTAGTCCTCATTTTAATCAATGTTTATTTAGTTTAAACTACTTATTTTGTAAATTTATTTGCATAACTAAATGCCGTATAAGAATCTGGTTTAATCTTTGGAATGATCCCCATTGCACTTACTTTAGATGTCATTTCTTGTATAAACTCTTTCGTAAGTCCCACAGTACCAATATCTAAATGAATTTCAAAACTAAAATTATTTGAATTAGCATTCTCATGCAGAGGACTAAAAATTTTTTCCAAATGAAAAGGTGATAATAAAAATGCTATTTCCTGACTATACATTGTTTCTAGAAATATTTTCTCTTTTAAATTACGGATTTTCTTGTGATGCCAACAAGTATGTAAACATCCCCAAGCTCCATTCCCTACTCTATGCAAATGAAGCGCTGTAATAAACTTAGTCCCATTACTATGAACCTGAGAATCAGTTCCGATAGAAAGTCGATATTGTTTATTAGGATCACTTTTTACAAAGTGATATAAACGATCAACTACCTGATCGAAACTCATTTTTCGTTCACTAACATTGTAAAATCGATACTGATCTTTATTCACATATATGACCTCCCTTTTCATAAACGTTACATAATAATGTATTCATTACGAAAAGGGATTAGCACGACCTTACTATTTTGTAACTAAATCTTCAAAAAAAAAGAAAAAACAAGCTTAAGCCTGCTTTTTCTTTTCTTTTCTTAATCTAGTGAAGAAATAATTTCGTATATTTCGATTGCTACCATATCGATATTATCGAATGGAAACGTTTGTGGTTTTTCACCTTGTTGAAATACTTCTAATTCAAAAGTTTCATTTTTCTCAGAATACTTTACGCTACATTTTCTTTCGCCATTAACCTCAAAATATCTTTGAGCAACCTCACCGTTCGTAGCTTGTTGTTTTAAACTTTCTAAGCGTTCTAAAATTCCTAGTAATAAAGACATATTAGAACTCCTTTCTACCATGTGTCATTCCCTAAATATAGGTTATACTTTCTTACAATTTCTATCCATAAAACTTCTGATAGATTTAAGCTATGTAAGTGTCCATTAATAAGAATACTTGTATTCCAAGATAAATACAAGTGAAATAGTCGTTTCAGCTGAAAAAACAAATTTCTTTAACATCGCAATTTTTCTATGTCATAATAGTTTTATACAAATTGCTTTAAGAAATTAATATAGAAAGGATGTAAATTTATGAAAATTGAATTATTCACGCAAGATGGCTGTCCACCATGTGAATTTTTGAAAAATTATTTAAAAGAAATGAAAGTTACTTATACCGAATATAACGTTTCAAAAGATGAGTTTGCAAAAAAAAGAATGATGTTTGAGTTAGATTCCTTTTCAACACCGACTTTAATTATAAATGAAGAGATTATTAGAGGCGTCCAAATGGATCAAATTGAGGCTGCGCTTCAAAAAAGTTAATCTTTTTAACATTTACATTTTGACATTAAAACACCTAAATGAATGTTCGATCATTTAGGTGTTTTTTTATTCCTATTAACTTCAACTATTTTTTATAATGTGATCAAGGGCTTGTCCAAAAATTTAGTTCATCCAACTCCTATAAAATGAAAGACAAAAAACATGACGGACGATACAAAAAGAACTTTCGAAATAAGTCCCCTCAAAATTTCATCCTCCCTCAACTAAACTTTTAATTATCGTATCATTCTTTTAATTATTTATACTATACGAATCGTTCTTATCTTTTTTACATTAGCTGACATCGAAATAGCACTATTTCATAAAATATGTGCCTTTTTAACTGAAATAGTCGATTCTTGATAATAAACTTCCTCTAATATTTTAAAACCGGAAGATAGGTATAAACTCTCTTTTTTCATATCAAATTTAATGTTAAAGTTAGTTAATTTGTGTCAACTTTTATAAATATTTCGGACAATAAAGGAGCGGTAAAATGGAGTATCGTGGTTCAACGGTTTACAATCAGGATGATTTTTTTTCAGAATATATGAAACGCAGAAATCGAATAGATAGTCCTAACAATGCGATAGAAGGTCCGATTATCCATGAATTAATTAGAGATGTTGATCAAAAAAACATATTAGATTTAGGTTGTGGTGATGCAAGCTTTGGAAAAGAACTTTTGTTACTTGGCGCAAACAGCTATTTAGGTATTGAGGGATCAGAGCAAATGATTAAAGTAGCCGAAATTAATTTAAGAGACACCTTAGGCTCAATTTACTACTCTTCAATTGAGGATTATAACTTCCCAGCAGATTCATTTGAACTTATTACATCACGATTTGTATTACACTATATTTCAAATATAGAGCTAATTTTTCAAAAAGTATTTAACTCTTTAAAGGAGAACGGCCAATTTGTATTTAGTATTCAACACCCATTAACTACAGCATCCTATGTAAGTAAACAGTCTGGTGATCGAAGAGATAGTTGGATAGTGGACGATTATTTTCTAACAGGTGAGAGAAAAGAACCATGGATAAATAAAATAGTGGTCAAATATCATCGTACAATCGAACAATACTTTACTATTTTAAGGAAAACCGGATTTCGAATTGATCAGCTACGAGAAGGGACACCTAAACGAATCCATTTTAAAAGTGAAGAAGAATTTTTACGAAGACAAAGAATTCCAGTTGTAATTGTTTTTTCTTGTTATAAATAGAGTGATAAAATGAGGATGTCAGAGTAGATGAAATAAAAATCTGAAGTAATATAAAGCATTGAATCTCCAACATATTTTGATGCTAGGCAGCCTTAAATCATCAAATAGGGGCCACCTTAAGGTCAGTTATGCTGACTTTTAGGACGGCCCCTTTTTCACATTATTATTTTCCAATTAAATATATTCATTAAAAAAGCAATTCATTATGTTTAAATAAAAAATCATAACTTAGATCAATGTATAAATAGTTCCCGCTATCCATCGGATAAGAAAATGTCCGAATCTTCTCACCGGTTTCAATATCTCGATACATATCGGATAAAAGTCCTTGATCATTTGATTGCATTTTTAATACGGTTTCTAAAAAATATGGCCTCCAGCTCCAGTTCCTACCTTTATACTTTTGCTGAAGTTCCCACCTTTCACCATTAACTTTAAACATGTTAGCAGACTGCTGAAAACCATCCTCATCACAAATATACATTCTAAAACAAATTGAATTTAATTCATTTGAAATATTTACTAAAAATGAATTTAAATCCTCTTCTAATTTATACTTATTTATCGTTGATTGTACTTTTCGCTGAATTAAGTTTGTCATATCTCTTAGTGCAATTAATTTGTTCTTTTCGCCTCGAATATATTTTAAGATGTCATTCTTCAGTGGTTCACATTCATGATTTAACTGACTAATTGAAGGCTGCGGTATAGACAAGTATGCACCTTGATAGAATCTCCCACCATTTTTCCATGCATTTCTTAATTGGATCGAATCAATGACCCCATCATAGTACATCGATGCCCCTACTTTTCCAGCTACATAAATTACGGAATTTAATAAATCTTGAAATGATGCGGTATGAAGTTGTTGAACCATTTTAAAATCGATTTTAATGATGTCAGGAGATAAAAATCGAAGTTTTTCTAAATTAATTAATTTTTCATTTACGCTATTAATTGCAAATTTAATACCGTATGTTTGATAATATGTAATTAAATTCTTTAATTCCTTCTCAAAACCATAAAAAAGTTGGTGTTGAAGAATAATAACAATTTTATTAAGGTGTATCCCTTTATCTTCATAGGATTGTAAAATTGTTAAAAGACTTTCAGGATCATCTGAAAGTAGTGCTGAAGGATGACGATTGATAAAAATTCCACCATCAAATTTTGATTGTAAAACTTCATCGAGGGCTTGAATTAATATATGATTATCAACCTCTAGTAAGTAGTCGTCTGGCACCAAGTCATTTGCAAAGAAGAATTCAAGGCTGTGTAAATTTTCAAGTTTCAGTCTACCAACAACCTCTACTCCTACACAATTTTGTGTATCAGCTCCATAAATTGGTTGGAAGTATGGTATGACTTTATCTAAATTACTTATTACGTCTAAAGGATCCATTTTGAACCTCCTTCTAGAAAGGGTATTGATGTATTGACTGTCCTCCATCCATTGTAAAACATGAACCATTAATATAACTAGCCTCATTTGAAAATAAATATGCGCAAAGTCCTGCTATCTCCTCAGGAGTACCTAATCGACCTAATGGTACACTCTGAATTGTTCTGTTAGCTAGTTCATCTGAAAGCCATAGTTTATCCGTTCCTTCTGTACGTTCAATAGGGCCTGGCGCTATTGCATTCACTCGTATCCCATACTTTCTTCCCCACTCTACAGCTAATGTTCTAGTCATTGCAAGTACACCAGCTTTAGCCGACGCAGAATGAATCACTCCTGGACCTGCATCCCAGGCGTACGTAGCGATCATATTCGTGATTGCTCCTTTAATATTATGTTTTATCATATACCGTCCAACTTCTGAGCTACAATAAAAAGTACCATTCAGTACGGTATTAATGACCGAATTCCATCCGTTTACAGACAAATCCTCTGCAGCACAAATAAAATTACCTGCTGCATTATTTACTAAAAAATCAATTGTACCAAATGTTTGATTAACTTCCATTACCATATTTTTTACGAGCTCTGGATCACAAACATCTAAGATGATTGGCAATATTTGACCATCATATCGTTCAATTTCTTCTTTTGCACTATTTAATTTTTCAATGTCTTTTCCAGCAATAACTACTTTTGCACCTTCTTTTGCAAAGCGAGCAGCCATCGCTTTCCCCATACCGCTAGATCCACCAGTAACGATTATAACCTTATCCTTCACTCGTATCACTCCCTTTGTATTTAATAGTTTAACAACATTTATCTATTTTTAGAATATTTTTAACAATTAAACTATTTAATATAGTATGTACTTATTTCATTTATAAAGGTCGGGAAACAGTTGAAAATAAAACTCACATCATTTTTTTTGATCTGTATTTGTTTAATCTATTACTCAATCTTTGTTGAACCATCATCAATTCGAACAAAGCATTTAGTATTTTCCAACGATCGCCAAAATTCCAGTACTACTATTAAACTAATACAAATATCAGATACTCATTTTAAAAATAAAAAGGATATAGAACAATTTAAAAAAGTCGTAAACAATATTAACCAAATGAAGCCTGATTTTATTCTCTTTACTGGTGATTTAGTTAGTGATATTCGAAGGTTTGCTTATAAAAAAGAAGTAATCCAACTCTTAAAAGAACTAAATCCAAAAATAGGAAAACTTGCCATTTATGGAAACCATGATCATGGAGGTTATTTTACTGAACAATACGAAAAGCTTTTAGTTGATAGTAATTTTTTATTATTAAAAAACGAAGAAAAAACATACTATATTCAGAAAACAAAAGTTTCATTTATTGGTCTTGATGATTATATGCTAGGAAATAAACAATATAATAAAATATTAGAACAGATTCAAAAAAATTCCTATACGATCGTTCTTACGCATGAACCTGATATCGCTGATTTAACAAAAAAATATCCAATAAACCTTCAGCTCTCTGGACATAGTCATGGAGGACAGATTTATTTTCCGTTTTACAAATCCTTCATAATGCCTCCATATGCAAAAAAATACAATCGTGGTGTTTACAATTTATCGAAGAAATATAATAGTCATTTAGTTGTTTCAAATGGAATTGGTACAACTAAATTGCCGATTCGTTTATTTACACCACCGGAAATCATATCAATTGAAATTAAGGGTCAACTTAAGCATTAACCTTTTATTCATGAATATTTAGCAAATTAAATCTCACTCATACTAGGTTGGTTACCTAATTTTATGGGTACTTGCTCAATTATTTTAAGACTCCATACACTATTATTGAAGACAAGAGAGGAGGTTAAATACATGAATTATCACTATCACCCTAATTTGAATCATTATTACAGAGATGAGCATGCTCCATCTTATTATTATGATCATAACGAACAACGTTTTCTCCCGTTTTTTCCGATTTTACCAATAATAGGAGGACTAGCAGGATTAGCCGGCGGATTCGCTTTAGGTGCACTGGCCTTCAGACCGCCATATTACCCACCTTATGGACCATTTCCTCCATACGGTGGCGGCGCTTTCCCTGGATATCCTCCATATGGTGGTGGCGGCGCATTCCCTGGTTATCCTCCATATGGCGGCGGGGCTTTCCCTGGTAATCCACAACCATACCCACCAGTAAATCCAGGTGCCTATTTACCTGGAAATGCAGGTTTAAATAATCCTGGTAATCTAGGTCCATATCCATACTAAAAACATCAAAAGGCTAGTCGCTTTAATGAATATTATTTCGATTAGCTTTTTAATTAAATTACCACTTCTCTAGATTTGATTTGAAAAAATTAAAACTAAAGATATAATATACTCATATCTATTATTTTGGAGGTAACATAGAAACATGAAACCGAAAGATCCTGGCCTGAATAAACTAAATTTTACAAATGAAGAAATTTTTCAGGCAATATTTGTTGTGAATAAACATGCTAAAACTGCACTTGAACCAAGTGAGTTATATTCACTAAAAAGACAAGCTATTATAAAACTTATTGATAAAGGAATTGCTAAAAAAGTCGGATTACATTTTTCCAATAACCCTAGAGCAAGTAAACAACAATCTGACGTATTAATTGCTTGTGGAGATTTTTTCTTTCATATACCTCCTTTAAAAGAAGACTTTAAACTGCTGCCACATTTAGGAATTTTAGAAAATACTCATCGAAATCCAAAAGTATCCATGTCATTAAGCTATGCAAAAAAGATACTTCAACATTTCTTAGGTATTGATAACGTTAAATCCGTAAGTAATATAAAACACGGATCTAATCACCGAAAAAATACCCCAGGACAATTTCTAAAAACTTCTTCATTTCTAAACAATTCTACATTTACTTTTCCGAGTGAACCAATTCGTAAAAATAAAGGTAAACAACAAAGATAGTTAAGTGCTAAGGGAAATATCTTCTTGAGATTTTAAAATCTTAAGAAAATATTTCCCTTTCTTTATACCTACTCTTGTGCACTTCTAATCTCCTTATATTTTCTTTTACTCCTTTCCTCCTATACTTTTGCACCATATTTTACGGACAAGCATACTCTATTAATAGGGGGTGATTAATATGTTCGGTAATAATAACTTACAAGATATTATTCGTTATGTTGCTGGGTTCTTATTTGCGCTTCAATTATTAGTGAATTCTTTTGGGTTTAAATTCCTAAATAACGATCAAATTGATGCGGTAATTAATATCATTTCATTCCTGTTTATTCTATACTTCGGTGCTAAGCATAATTATTTAGGTAAAAAAGGACAAGCTCAAAAATCATTACTTCAAGAAGCTGGATTAGAAAAAGCAAATAAAAATACTACAAATTCGGACCAATAGATTACTATTATTCTACTTTTTGAACGATTTGATTACATTTTTAAATTTTTAGTATGAGAGTGATTAAACATTATTTCACTCTCTTTTTTTCACCCCAATTTATGCTATTTTTTTAGTAAGATTTACTATTTTTCACTGTTTTTCCTCATATATTGATTTTAATCGGTATAATCATATGCACTTTGTTATACATTGTAGAATTATTTTAACTAAAACAAGTAGGAAAAGTTTAACTCTGTATTGAATGTTCTAAAAACACACATTTTTCAGGAGGATAAAAAATGTCAGTAATTTTTACAAGTAAAGACATTTCAAAGAAATTAAAGATCGGTAAGTCTCGCGTTAGAGAAATTAGTAAGGAATTAGAAAAAAATGCATACCAGTTTACAAAAAATCAAGATACTAGGATTTATAATCAAAGTGATTTTGAATTATTTCAACTGATTGTGAAAGATTACCAAAAAGATGAAAATCTATCACAAGCCGTACAATCCGCTTTAAATAACCTATTAAATCAAAGCCTTGCTGAAACGATTGCAGAAGTTGCCATAACTAGTGAAAATGAAATAACTTTAAATAATGATGAACAAATTACATCAAATGCCCCGCAAAATCCTCTAGAAGATAACATACATAATGATTTTGACATAAAAAATAAAAATGAAATAATTGAAGAAGAAAATGAAAATTTAGATGAAGTAGTTGTAATTCAAAATGAAACCGAATTAATTAGTCATTTACAAGAAGAAACTTTATTAGTAGAAAATGGTGCAGAACGTGAATTAATCGAAGAAGTAATTAGAGAAGAAACTGTAGTCGAACAGCCACTAATGGAAACGCCATTAGAAGTGCAACCCATTTTAATTGAAAAAAAACCGATTGAAGAATCCGTATCCAAGGAAGTAACATTTGAAGGAATACCCGACAAACAATCAATAGAAGAATTAGATCAAATGAACGAAGCTCCTATATTATCGCAACAGGATGAAGTAGTCAAAGAATATCACTTTGAAGAAATGACTGTTGAACAAATACTTGAAGAAAATAATAAACTTCCTGATGAAGCTATTCGTACAAATTTAAACGAATCAAAAATAGTAATTGATCAAATTGTGTCAAAAGAAAAAGTTACGACCTTTGTTCCGACAAATACTAATCAAATTATGTTTGAAGAATTCATGTCACAAATTACGAATCTAGCGTTTCAGAATGAACAAATACTAACTCAAAATCAAACTCTAATAAAACAGCACATGGAAAAAGATCAAAAATTAGAACAAATATTAATTTCAGTTGAAGAAAAAAGTGAAGAGCTCCAAGAGCTTGCTGCTGTTATTGAAGAAAAAGACGAAAAATTAGAACAAATATTTGAAGAAATTCAATCGAAAGAATCCGGTCGGGACGCTCAATTAATGAGAATGATTAGAGAGTTGCAGGAAACGAAGAAAATGGTTGCTGCTTCAAAAGAAAGAGATTGGAAAAATGCAATAAAATCACTCTTTTTTAAACCAAAATCAGTAAAATAGTTTGTTTTATATTAGCACTTATAGATTATGATATCTTTAAAAGAGAAGGGAATCCTCCCTTCTCTTTATTTGTTTAAAAATAAAAATTAAATTTTTCAACCTGATCCATACGAATGAACAACCTGCTGACTTTAGAAAACGAGCGTTCGAAGTTAGTACAAGAGGATCATTAACCTCTCTTTATTCTTTTAATTGAATCTCTTCACTTTGTTCTTGATGATATGCTGGTAACATTATATGAACTTCTGTACCATTGCCTTCTTCACTTAAATATTCAATCGTACCCTTATGCGCCTCAATAATACTAAACGTAACCATTAATCCTAATCCTGTTCCCTTTTCTTTCAACGAATAAAAAGGTTGTCCTAAACGATCAAGCTGAGCTTTCGACATGCCTATTCCATTATCTTTTACAATGATTCGTATGTACTCTTTATCTTTTACCTTCTCCATATTTGCTTCAATCTTAATATAACCTTTAGTGTCTTTAATTGCTTCTACACCATTTTTTAAGACATTAATGATTGCTTGTTTAAGTTTAGCTCGATCTCCAACAGTATACATATCTTCATTAACATTTACTTGTAAAAATGCGCCTTGCAAAGAGGCATAAGTTGACATTAAAGTAGTAACCTCATTCAATTGTTCGGTCATATTAATGATTTTTTTCTCTTCAATTTGAGGTCTAGCTAGATTTAAGTAGTCCGAAATAATATTCTCCGCCCGGTCCAGTTCGGTTAATACAAGTTTCATATATTCTCTATTCGTTCCACTTTCTTGATTTTCAATCAATTGAATGAAACCCCTTACAACAGTAAGTGGGTTTCTAACTTCATGCGCAACACTGGCCGCAAGTTCACTTACCATGTTTAATTTTTCCGACTTTTGCATTTGAACTCTAATTTCAGCATTTTCAAATAAAAATTCTCTTAAATAAACATGGAATAACATCGTAATCGTTAAAACAGTAAAAAAGATGCATGCTGAAAAAATCGTTTTATCTGTTTGGTACTCTTTTATCCCATTGACTGTTGCTTCATAATAAAGTAAACAGATCATACTAAATGAAAATAAGATTGGCATTAAGATACTAAGAGCAAATTTCTTTCGTTTTGAAAAACTTACCCATTGTGGTGATACGATAAATGGTAAAATACAAGAAATCAACTCAAAAGGAAAAGATTTTAATGATGATAAACCATATAGTAAATAGACAAAAACTGCTTTCGTAAAAATAATCATTGTTCCGATCCATCTTCCACCGTACAAAATAGATGAATAGATTAATAAAATACTAAAAGTAATAGCCATGCTCTTACTGATATGAATTGGGTAAAGCAAGCAAATAAAAATATTAAAAAAAGTTAGCAATCCAACTAGTATTCTATTTTGCTTTGGACTTGTATTATGGTATCTACTTAGCCAAAACATTTCATATAAAAAGACCGGAATGATTATGATTGCAAATTGAATTAATAAATCTTTTAATTGCAGCATTAAAGTGCCCCCCACCCCTTCTTTCAACAAATTATAACATAGTTATTAAAAGTTCTAATTATTAATACAAAAAATTCGAAAAAAACATTTTGACATAGTACGTCACATTATTACAAAGAATTCTAAAATATAAGAAAAGTCGTCAAGGTGAAGTCATTGAGGACTAAACTTTAATCACTAAACATTCCAGATATATCAATTAGTCGAGTAGTAGAATTCTAGTTTGATCGCAATACTCTTTACTCTATAATTCTCTCGACAAAGCCGCGATACAAATCAATTTAAAAAGGCCCTATTAAAGGCCTCTGCTTTATTCTAAGTTGTTTTTATTTATGAACCTTATTAATTTATATCCTGTAATTAATGAGAGGACATAACCAAAAATAGATAATATAGTTACTAATACATTGGGGTATGTACCAAACCTTATTATCATAATTAACGAAAGAATGATCAGTAAAATTATTAAAGCAAACCATTTTAGCTTTTCGTTTGAATGATAAGATAAACCCGACTTAGTAATCTTGTTTGCGAATTTTGGCAATGATGCATAAATACCAATCAAAAATAGGCCTAGAAATGGGAATAAGACAGCGTAATAAATATTGTTAAAAGTCGTATTTTGAAACTTGAATACAAAGTCTAGTAATAAAAATAATCCTAAGAGATAAAGCAGTGAAAAACTTAAATAGCTCAGTGTTTTCATTAGAATACTCCTACTCTGTTTTATTTGATTATTTTATCTAAAGTTATATGTATGCTTAAACGACTTAAAACCAACCTTTCCTTTTAAAAAATATGTACATTAAAATCGTTACAAATCCCATTAAAATTAGAATAAATAAATAGCCATATTTCCAAGCTAACTCTGGCATATAGTGAAAGTTCATTCCGTATAAACCTACAATAAACGTTAGTGGTAAAAAGAAAGACGAAATAATTGTTAATGTTTTCATTATATTATTCATTTTTTCTGAGCTTAATGAAAAGTAACTTTCTCTAATATCAGAAGCTAAGTCTCTATTTGTTTCAATCATATCTGAGAGCTTCATTAAATGATCATGAATATCTTCAAAATAAATTCGATGCTCGGATATATCTTTAAATCGATTTGAGTTTAAGATTCGATATAATAAATCTCGAGTTGGTAAGATTGTTTTCCTTAATTTCGATAAATCTGATTTTATATCATATAATCTCTCTACTACATTGCTTACTTCTTTTCGTAGCGGATCAATTTCTAAATCAGATAGTTCGTCCTCTAAACGATAGATTAGTGGAAAATAACTATCTACAAGCTCATCAATGAGTCGATGAGTTAAATGAAGTGGGCTCTTGGATGCCCGACGATCAGTCAGTATATTATCTAAAACAAGTTGTACTGAGGGACTATGCTGAATGTGGAATGTGACCACATAATGATCACTTACAAATATATCTAGCTCTGTTTCCTCTAGGTCTAGTTTGTTTAATTCATGCAAAATTAAAAAATGATATCCTTCATAATAATCTAGCTTTGGTCTTTGTACATATTCTAAACAATCCTCAATGGCAAGTTGATGAAAATTAAATTCAGTTGATAAAAGTGAAATCTCTTCTTGAGTTGGCTCATTAATATCAACCCAGTACCATAGATATTTATTTGATTTTGCCTCAGCAATCGATATATTTCGATCGATTACTTTATTTTTAGTTACTCCTATTACTTGTAACATTTTATACACCTTCTCTAGGTAATCAAATTATTTCACTACTAAATACTTTTTATATTATATGGTAAAATGAAGGAAATTTCATTTATAAACAGATTAAGATGTGTACTTTTTTTTATAAAAAATAATAAGTAGAGGGATTTAGTATGAAAAGATTTATTAATCAAAATGTAAAAGAAATTCAAATCTCAGGTATTAGAAAATTTGCCCAAAAAATTGAAAAATATGAGAATGTAATAGCATTAACATTAGGTCAACCGGATTTTCCAACGCCGGAACCAATTAAAGATTCAGCAATAAACGCCATTAATCAAAATCAAACAGTCTATACTCCTAATGCCGGAATACCAGCACTTAGAAATGCAGCATCTAATTTTTTAAAGACAAAATATTCTCTATCGTATGACCCAGCAAACGAGGTTATCGTTACAGTAGGTGCTAGTCAAGCAATTGATGTTACTTTTAGGACAATTCTTAATGATGAATGTGAAGTTATTCTTCCTGCACCAATCTATCCTGGGTATGCACCAATCATAACAACATGTGGGGCAAAACCTGTTTTTGTCGATACATCTAACAATGGCTTTAAAATTACGCCTGAATTATTAGATGAATATATAACAGAAAAAACACGTTGTATTGTTTTACCATATCCAAATAACCCAACAGGTGTAACTTTAACAAAAGAGGAACTTGAGAATTTAGCTAATTATTTATCTGAAAAAGATTTATTCATATTATCAGATGAAATTTATAGTGAACTTACATATGACAGCACTCATATTTCAATTGCAAGTTTCCCTGGTATGAGAGATAAGACAATTGTCATTAATGGCCTTAGTAAGTCACATTCGATGACTGGTTGGAGAATTGGTTTTATTTTTGCACCTGTTTATTTAGCCCAGGAAATCTTAAAAGTGCATCAGTACAACGTATCATGTGCAACATCAATTTCTCAATATGCTGCAATTACAGCATTAACTGATTGCATTGATTCGCCAATTGAAATGGCAAAAGAATATAAAATAAGACGTGATTATATGGTTGATCGATTAGAAAAGATGGGTCTTTCTTGTATTAAGCCAGAAGGTGCATTTTATTTATTTCCATCAATTAAAGAGTTCAATATGCCATCCATGGAATTCGCATTAAATCTAGTAGAAAAACATAATCTAGCAGTTATCCCTGGGGAAGCTTTTTCTGAATATGGTGATTCATTCATTCGCCTTTCATACGCGTATTCAATGAAAGAATTAGAAGCTGCTTGTGATCGATTAGAAGCGTTTGTAACAAGTCTTAGAAATTAAAAGTAGACTGCCCCTTAATAGTACTTTTTATTTAATGTTAAAAAGACGTGATTCCAAGTAGAAATCACGTCTTTAACTTATCTAGTTTGAATAACACTTGTTTTAAATAGCCAGTCTTGAATTGTTTTGTGATCTTTTCTAAATAACATTAAATAAACATTAATAATTAATGGAACACCTAAAAATAGAACTGACAGAGCGGCTATAATAATAAAACGGATTAAGAATGTAAGCATAGTCGTTTCTTCATAATTATCTTTTATCATTTTAATAGCTAGAAATCTCTGACCGAATGTCATTCCTCTGTTAAATTTCGGAACGATTACAAATAAAATGAGCATTATTATTGAAATAACGATTAAATCTAGAGTCGAATTTCCTGATGTAGAATTAAATCGACTTAATAGCTTTTCAGGATTCATCGTAATGATCGCAATAATGATTCCATAGGCTACTGAAACAATAAACGTATCGAATATGAACGCACTTAATCGTTGATAAAACTTTGCAAATTGAAAATTCTGCACTTGTAAACCTCTATTCATTAATTATTATTGAATGTGGTGAGATGGATCATATAAAGTATAAAGTGCTTGTGTTCCTTTTTCATCTAAACCATTTTTAGACAGTTCATCGTAACATTTTTTAGCAAGTAAAAGTCCTGGAAGATTTAATTCCATCTTTTCTGCTTCTTCAATTGCGATTCCCATATCCTTTATAAAATGTTTAATATAGAATCCAGGTTCGAAATCACCTTTTAATACACGTGGAGCTAAATTAGATAATGACCAGCTTCCAGCTGCACCAGTAGATATACTACTTAATACTTTTTCACCGTCTAAACCTGCTGACTTCGCATATGCAATTGCTTCACAAACGCCCAACATACCTGAAGCGATTGCAATCTGATTACACATTTTTACATGTTGTCCACTCCCAGCATTTCCATGATAAACAATATTTTTTCCTAAAACATTAAATAATGTGGACATTTTATGAAATGTTTTTTCTTCCCCACCGACCATGATCGCTAATTTTGCCTCTCTTGCTCCTAAATCTCCACCTGATACTGGAGCATCTAAAGACGACATACCTACTGATTTAGTTAGTTCATCTATTTTTTTAGCTAATGTTGGAGTTGACGTTGTAAAATCGATAAATGTTGTTCCTTTTGAAGCGGATTGGATGATGCCATTTTCTCCAAAATAAACTTCTTCTAAATCACTTGGATATCCGACCATTGTACAAATCACCTGACAATGTGATGCTAATTCCTTAGGTGTATCATACCAAGTAGCACCTAAATCAATTAATTCATTTGCTTTTTCCTTTGTACGGTTATAAACATGTAATTTTGCACCTGCATTGATTAAATGTTTTGCCATACTTTTACCCATAACGCCAATTCCAATAAATCCAACTTGAAGATCTTTTAAATTAATTGCTTCCATAATACACACTCCTCTTTTATTATCCATACATAAAGCTACCATAAAAAATATTATTAAAAAAGCTAGAGCTATTCTAAAACTAAAATATCGCACTACACTTTTCTTCTATTTAAATTTAGGTTATTTCGACCCTAATTTGTTGACTCTAATAAAAGAACTATCTATATTAAAAAAGTACATAAAAATGTATCTAATGTAATGTTTTGGAGGTATTTTCAAATGAGAAATGAACAATTTTTTGAAATGATTAAGGAACGAAACTCTACTAGAGTATTTGATTCTTCATCTGAAATTAGCAGCAGTGAAATTACTGAACTTCTAGATGCAGCAATGTCTGCACCTTCTGCTTGGAACTTACAACATTGGAAATTCGTTGTATTCCACGGTGAACATGCGCAAGGTAGATTATTACCTGTTGCATATAACCAAGGACAAATTAAAGATGCTGCATGTGTAATTGCTGTATTAGCAGACACACAATCAGCAAAGAATGTTGACTTAGTTTTCGGTCCAGCAGTGGAAGCTGGGTATATGACTCAAGAAGCAAAAGATAAATTAAAATCTAACGTTGAAAATGCTTATGCAACAGAACAACGTAATCGTGAACAAGGTATTTTAAATTCTTCTCTTGCCGGTATGCAATTAATCATGGCCGCTTCTGCAAAAGGTTGGAATACTTGTGCAATCGGTGGATTTAACGAACAAGCATTTAAAGAGACTTTCTTAACTGATGATCGCTATATCCCTACAATGCTGATTGCGATTGGTAAAGAAAAAGTACCTGGTCACCAAACATCTCGTTTCTCTGCAAAAGAAATGTCTATTTGGATTTAATAAATCAAAAGTAAAAGGGATTCTGACAAAAGTCGGAGTCCCTTTTATGCCATTTCGCGATTAATTAACAATGTTCTTCAACAGTACCAATTAATTTCTTAAGTAATTCTAGTGACGAATCAATTGCTAAAGAATAGTATCGATGAGTACCTTTTTGCTCTATATGTACTAATTGATTATCACGTAATATCTTTAAATGATGTGAAATAGCGGGCCTTGATAATGAAGTTTTTTCAGTAATCTCATTAACAGTTAGCGCTTCACCTTCTGACAACATTAAAATGATATCCTGTCTATAAGGATCGCTTAATGCTTGAAACAAAGGGATACATTCTCTAAATACTTCAATTGCTTCTTTACTCAAATCTTCCACCTACTTTTATTATCCAAAAATAATCTTATTCGTTTAATAATTTAAACATACACTAAATTAAAGAAGCGAATTTGTCAACAGTAGGAGCAGTTAGATTTGGTTTATTAATAAAAAAACAACAGGGAAACCTGTTGTTTTTTTATTAGATACTTTTAACTAAGTTAACAACCTCTTCAGCTGTAGACATTGATAATGCTTTTTCAGCTAATGTCTCCATCTCAGCTTTAGAAAGTTTAGCCATTTGGCTACGTGCAGGTAGGATTGAAGTAGCGCTCATTGAGAATTCATGTAAGCCTAATCCAACTAGTAAAGGAATAGCTAATTCATCTCCAGCCATTTCTCCACACATACCAGCCCATTTACCTTCTTTGTTTGCAGCATCAATAACCATTTTAACTAATCTTAGAATAGATGGGTTATATGGTTGGTATAAATATGAAACTTGTTCATTCATTCGGTCTGCAGCCATTGTATATTGGATTAAATCGTTTGTCCCAATACTAAAGAAATCAACTTCCTTAGCGAATACATCTGCTAATACAGCAGACGCAGGGATTTCTACCATCATACCAATTTCAATATTATCTGAAACTTGAACATTTTCTTTTACTAACTGTTCTTTTTCTTCTAATAAAACAGCTTTAGCAGCTCTGAACTCATCTAATGTTGCAATCATCGGGAACATAATTTTTAAATTCCCATAAACACTAGCACGAAGTAATGCACGTAACTGTGTACGGAAAATATCCTTTTGATCTAAACATAAACGAATTGCTCTGTATCCTAAGAATGGATTCATTTCTTTTGGTAAGTGTAAATAAGATAATTCTTTATCTCCACCGATATCTAGTGTTCTTACGACTACCGGTTTATTACCCATACTTTCAAGAACTGATTTATATGACTCAAACTGTTCCTCTTCTGATGGGAAGTTATCGCGTCCCATATATAAGAACTCAGTACGGTAAAGGCCTACACCTTCACCACCATTGTTGATAACACCTTCAACATCATTTGGAGTACCAATGTTTGCTACTAACTCAACATGATGTCCATCTTTTGTTACAGTTGGTTCATTTTTCAGTTTAGCCCATTCAACTTTTTGAAGCTCAAATTTTTCTTTTTTAGCTTTATACTCAGCTAATTCTTCATTAGAAGGATCAACAATTACTTGACCGTCTAATCCATCTACAATGACCATAACGCCATTTTCGATTTTACTAGTTACTTCTTTTGTTCCAACTACTGCCGGAATTTCAAGAGAACGAGCCATGATTGCAGAGTGAGATGTACGACCTCCGATATCAGTTGTAAAACCTAAGGCAAACTTACGGTTTAATTGAGCTGTATCAGATGGTGTTAAATCTTCTGCGATAATAATTACCTCTTCAGTAATATTAGCAGGATTAGAAATCGTAACGCCAAGTAAATGAGCCATTACGCGTTTTGTAACATCACGAATATCTGCAGCACGTTCCTTCATATATTCATTATCCATGCTTTCAAACATTTGAACGAACATTGAAGCAACTTCATTCATTGCAAATTCAGCGTTTACATTTTCAGACTTAATTTTATCTTTAACTGGGTTAACTAGCTCTGGGTCATTTAAAACTAAGATGTGCGCAGAAAAGATTGCGGCTTTATCTTCACCAAGTTCAGCATTCGCATGATCACGAATTTTTTCTAATTCAGTGTTAGAAATTTGAATTGCACTGTCAAGTTTTGCAATTTCAGCATCAACATCTGAAATTTGCTTCTTAACAATATTTAATTCAGGATTTTCTAAACGAAATGCTTTTGCAATTGCAATTCCACTAGAAGCAGCAATACCTTTAATATGTAAAGACATTATTCGCCTAAACCTTCTTTTTTCATTGTATCATCGATTGCTGCAATCGCTTGCTCTGCATCTTCACCGTTAGCACTAATTTTGATCTCAGTTCCTTGTTGAATTCCTAAAGACATTACACCCATGATTGATTTTAAGTTAACTGTTTTACCATTGTACTCAAGATTGATATCAGAGTTGAATTTACCTGCTACATTTACTAATAATGTTGCTGGACGTGCGTGAATTCCAGAATCAGCTGTTACTTTAAAAGTTTTTTCCATAATCATTTATCTCCTTTGTGATTAAATCTACATTTTTGGTATAGACGTTTGGCCTACTCTAAATATTCTATTAAAAGGGGTGCATAGTGTCAACTATACAGCCCCTTTTAAAATTAAACATTTTAAGTCGATTTAATTAGAATTATTTAATCTTTATAATGTTTACTTCACCTTTTGATTGTTTACCTGGCTTTTCAATTACAACTTGTTGTCCTTCAGCTAAGTTTGTAAAGACAACAGGTGTTATTGTTGATGGTGCATTTTCGCGAATGAAATGTAAATCAATTTTTACTAATTGTTGACCTTTTGTTACCTTCTCACCTTGTGATACAAGTACTTCAAAGCCTTCACCATTTAATTTAACAGTATCAATACCGATGTGGATTAATATTTCTTTTCCACCATTTGATAAAATACCAATGGCATGTTTTGTTGGGAACACATTTACGATTTCGCCATCTACTGGAGATACAACTGTCCCTTCAGAAGGAATAATCGCAAATCCATCACCCATCATTTTTCCAGAAAATACCTGATCCGGCACTTCTGTAATTGGGATGATTTCACCTTCAATTGGATTAATAATAGCTTCCTCAACTGAAGTATCTACTGCTGAAGCCGTTTCTTTATGTGCTTCATTTTTAATAACTGGTGTTTTGCCAGTCATTATATCTTTAATTTGTGATTTTAATGTATCTGATTTTGGTCCGAAAATTGCTTGAATATTGTTTCCAACTTCAAGAACTCCAGCAGCCCCTAATGCTTTTAAACGATCTTTATTTACTTCATCTTTAGAGTTTACTTGTACACGTAAACGAGTAATACATGCATCTAATGAAGAAATATTACTTTTTCCACCTAATGCTTGTAAAATTTCATATGGTAGCTCATTAGCTGGTGTATTGCTTGTAGTATTTTCAGCGATTGCATCTTCACGACCAGGTGTTTTTAAATCCCATTTTCTAATAGCGAATCGGAACCCGAAATAGTAAATAACAGCTAAGCCTAAACCGACGATGATTACCCACCACCAGCCAGTTCTATTTGGTAGTACACCGAATAATAAGTAGTCGATTAAACCACCAGAGAATGTCATACCGATTTTTACATTTAATAATTGCATAATCATAAATGATAAACCAGCAAAAATTGCGTGAATTCCGAATAATACTGGTGCAACGAATAGGAATGAGAACTCAATTGGTTCTGTAATACCTGTTAAGAAAGAAGTTAATGCAGCTGATGCTAAAATACCACCAGCGATTTTTTTATTTTCAGGTTTTGCTTCATGATACATAGCTAATGCTGCAGCTGGTAATCCAAACATCATGAATGGGAATTTACCTACCATGAATGTACCAGCAGTTAATTTTACTCCGTCTTTTAATTGAGCGAAGAAGATTTTTTGGTCCCCGTGAACAACCAAACCTGATTTATCAGTATATGAACCAAACTCAAACCAAAATGGTGCATAGAAAATATGATGTAAACCAAACGGTATTAATGAACGCTCAATAACACCAAATACGAATGCGGATAATGTTAAATTCGCATCAATCATATTATGTGAGAATGAGTTTAAGCCGTGCTGAATTGGCGGCCAAATGAAACACATTAAAATACCAAGTACTACTGAGAATGCTGCAGTAGCAATTGGAACAAATCGTTTACCTGCGAAGAAACCTAAGTAAGAAGGTAAATCAATTTCAAAGTATTTGTTATAAGCCCATGCAGCTACTAAACCAACGATAATCCCACCAAATACACCTGTTTGAAGAGTAGGAATACCTAATACAAATGCGTATGATGGATCATCAAATTTTGCTATATTTAATGCTTTATCTAAAACAACGTATTGTCCAACATCCTTAAACACACTCATTGTTTTATTCATAATCAGGAATCCAACGATTGCTGCTAATCCAGCAACACCTTCTCCTCCTGCTAAACCAACGGCAACACCTACTGCAAATAATAATGACAGATTTCCGAAAATGATGTCACCAGACTGTTCCATAACTTTAGCTACTAACTGGAACCAGTGAGCATCAAGAAATGGTAAGTACTTTAATGTTTGTGGATTTTGAAATGCATTACCGAATGCAAGTAATAATCCGGCAGCTGGTAAAATCGCAACTGGAAGCATAAGCGCTTTACCAACTTTTTGTAAAACTCCAAAGATTTTCTTAAACATTGTTATCCTCCTTTTAATCCAAACAAAAAAGGCATGAGCAGAAAAAATGACAATTACGAATCCTGGATATAGTTTCCCCTACCCAAGAATAATAATTCACATTTTTTCAACTCATGCCTGATCGAATCAGTAACACGTTTAATGTGTAACACTATTCAAATATGATTTGTTATGATTTCGCTTTCATTATATCTATAGATTTTAAAAAATTCAAGCCTAAATACCTATTTTTTTTATTTTATTTAAAATAATAATGATTTTTCAGCTTTAAAACCATATTTTATCTCTTTAAAGCCAAAATTTCATTAAGTAGGTCAGCAAATTTAAAGTAAAGTTTCCTCTTCCTACTCCTTAAATTTACTTTGAACAAGTCGTTCTAAATGTAACGTTAAGTATATTACTTCTGCTTCACTAGCTTTCTTATTTAATGAAGTTTCGATTGATTTCAAAATTTTCCATGCTAAATCATAGCATACAGGATATTCTTTTTTTAAGATAATTCC
>NZ_JBHJTJ010000018.1:0-83616 GCF_042267765.1 Gottfriedia sp. NPDC056225
TAATAAAACTCTAATATGAAATTCTCATGAAAATTAAGATAAAATTTCATTTAAATTTTTATTTTTCTTCGTAAAAATGTAAAAAATATTAATTTTTTAATAGTTTGTATCATAACAATTTGACAAAGTTAACTTTCAATATAGTTAATTACGTTTACTAGGAAAACATTAAATTTAAAACCTTGAGGTGTTATTATGCTTATTTTTGTAGATGAAGATCAAAAACAGTTTCATCTTACAAATGGAAAAATAAGTTATTTGTTTTATGTAATGAGAAACGGTCATCTAGGGTCATTATATTTTGGAAAGGCTATTGATATTCATTCTGATTTTTCTCAAATTCTAAATGATCATACCCCGACAACCTATACTTCTTATTATTCTGGTGACCGATCATTTAGTCTTGAAACGTTAAGACAGGAATACCCAGTCTATGGAACTTCTGATTATCGGGAACCTGCACTTAGTATCCGTCAGCTTAATGGAGACCATATTTCAAATTTTATCTATAAATACTATTCAATAACAAAAGGAAAACCCCTTTTACAAAGTTTACCAGCTACTTATACAGAGAATGAAGAAGATGCAGAAACCATTCAAATTGTCTTAGAAGATTCAATCCTTCATGCCGAACTTATATTATCCTATACAATTTTTAAAAATTTATCTGTCATTACTAGAAGTGCGTATATTTATAATCAATCGTTGCATCCATTTTATTTAGAACGATTTATGAGTGCATCCATTGATTTTCCTGACAAAGAATTCACTATGATTCAATTAAGTGGTACTTGGGCAAGAGAACGACATATAAAGGAACGAACTTTAGAACAAGGTACCCAAAGTATCTCTAGTATACGCGGGTCGAGTTCACATCAGCATAATCCATTTATTGCTCTTAAAAGAAAAGAAACAACAGAAACGCAAGGTGAGGTATATAGTTTTAACTTCATTTATAGTTCAAATTTTTTAGCCAATATAGAAGTCGATCAATATGATACAACAAGGGTATTAATGGGAATCCACCCATTTCGATTTACATGGAAACTATCTGAAAATGAACACTTCCAGTCACCTGAGGTCGTAATGGTATATTCTGAAAATGGTTTAAGCGGAATGAGTCAAACCTATCATGATCTATATCGCAACCATTTAATAAGAGGAAAATGGAAAAATGCTGATCGACCAATTTTAATTAATAATTGGGAAGCTACTTATTTCAATTTTAATGAAGAAATTCTTCTTAATTTAGCTAAAGATGCAAAGGAATTAGGAATTGAATTATTTGTCCTAGATGACGGATGGTTTGGGAAAAGGAATAATGCTTCTACCTCTTTAGGTGATTGGTATCCAAATTTTGCGAAATTCCCTAATGGTTTTAAAAATTTTGCACAAAAAATTAATGAACTAGGGTTAAAATTTGGACTTTGGTTTGAACCAGAAATGGTAAGTGCAAATAGTAATTTGTTCAAAAATCATTCTGATTGGATCATTAGTACACCAAATCGCCCAATTACACTAGGAAGAAATCAATTTGTATTAGACTTCTCAAAGACAGAGGTCATAGAGGAAATCTATCTTAAAATGGCCAGCATTATACGAGAAACAAATTTAGAATATATAAAATGGGATATGAATCGAAATATTACAGAAGCTTATTCAAGTTCACTAAATTCCGATCAACAAGATGAATTTTTCCATCGCTATATTTTAGGGGTTTATGATTTATTCGAACGATTAATCACTAAATTTCCAAATGTCTTATTCGAATCATGCGCTGGTGGTGGAGGACGATTTGATCCTGGTTTACTTTATTATGCCCCACAAGCTTGGGCTAGTGATAATACCGATCCAATCGAACGAATTAAAATACAGTATGGTACATCACTCCCCTATCCAATTTCAAGTATCGGTTCTCATATATCCGCATCGCCTAACCATCAAACTCAACGTTATACCCCATTATCAACGAGAGCAAATGTCGCCTTGTTCGGAACATTTGGTTACGAATTGAATCTATCTGTTCTTTCCGAAGCAGAAAAATTAGAAATTAAAAATCAAATTCTGTTTTATAAAGAACATCAATCATTAATCAGAAATGGTGATTTTTATCGTTTAATTAATCCGTTTAAAGGAAATGAAGCTGCTTGGATGATAGTTAGTAAAGACAAAAGCGAATCAATTATAGGCTGGTATAAAATACTTGCAACTCCAAATCCAGCTAAGTTTCCAAAATTAAAATTGGTCGGATTAGATCCAAATCTCAACTATTTAATAAGTGGCCAAAATCAAACTTTTTTTGGAAGTGAGTTAATGTACAATGGTATTCCGCTATCACCTGAATTCAACGGTCCTAACAAAAAGACTGCTAAACGATTCGGTGATTTCCAATCTGTGATTATATATTTAGTCAGTATTTAATAGAGTTAGCCAAAAAGAATCTTCACCGTGAAGATTCTTTTTGTTTAAAAAATGTAAGCTAAAGATCCGTCAGATCAATGTTCTATTAAAAGATTAAGGTGCTCTAAAAAATTTTTAATAAAATTGCCTGCATTTTCATTTTCCTTTCATAATTATTTGTGAATATATAAATGTAATTAAATAGATCAAATGAAAGGAATTTAATGATGGAGGAAAATAAAATTAATCTGAAAGCATTGCTTAACAAAGTACCTGAAGTAACAATTTATTTCTGGATTATCAAAATTTTATGTACAACTGTAGGAGAAACATTTGCTGATTTCCTGAATTTTAACCTTGGTTTAGGATTAGGGCTAACTACGATTATCATGGGCGTTGCATTTTTTATCTCACTATTTTTTCAGTTCAAAGCAAACAAATATTCTCCAAGTATTTATTGGATAACTGTTGTTCTAATCAGTGTATTTGGAACATTGGTAACTGACAACTTGACTGACGCAATGGGAGTACCTCTTGAGACGAGTACAATTGTTTTCTCCGTATTACTAGGATTAACGTTCCTATTTTGGTATCTTAGTGAAAAAACACTCTCTATTCACTCAATTTTCACAAGAAAAAGAGAAGTTTTCTATTGGCTTGCCATTCTTTTCACTTTTGCACTAGGAACTGCAGTTGGAGATTTATATTCAGAACAACTTGGGTTAGGGTACTTTAATACAGGATTAACAGTAATTATTGTTATTCTTTGCGTCTTTTTAGCCTGGAAGTTTTTGAAACTGGATGGGATGTTAGCTTTTTGGATTGCATATATACTAACTCGCCCACTTGGAGCATCTTTAGGGGATTACTTGTCCCAACCAAAAGTGAATGGTGGATTAGGGTTAGGTACTACAAATACAAGTATTATCTTTCTAGTCGCAATTTTAGCAATCATCGTTTTCCTTGCTGTTACAAAAATTGATATTTCAGCAAAAGATGAATACACAAAAACAAACAAAGTAACCGATCGTAAGAAAAATATAATGACACAAACTATTTTGGTACTATTTATTTTCTTAGCAGTTGGTATTGGAGGCTATGTTAAATTATCATCAAAAGCCGCAACTACTGAAACAACATTATCTGGCCAATTATCAGATTTTGTTACGATAGAAAATAATCTACTAACTGAAGTGAATACAAAGAACTTTACTACAGCTAAAAAAGATGCTGACAATTTGGAACATCAATGGGATCTATCAGAGGCTAAACTTAGAAAAATAGATGGAACCACATGGACTAAAATTGATGGCACAATCGATGTAGTATTAGCAACTGTTCGTACAACGAATCCAGATGCTAGCAAATGTAAAACTGTAATCAATCATTCGCTTAGTGTAATAGACGCTGCGAATAAATAAAAATCGTTTACGAAATTGGAGCAGAAATTTAAAAATTTTGTTTTTTATTAAAGTCTCTCCTCTTTCCATAAACATAATGATTAAGACACTAGTTTTTGAAGATCAACTTCAAAAGCTAGTGTCTTAATTTTTTTAAAAACCCCTTTTTCTACTTCGTTTCTCATAATAGTCAGCATTCGACTTCTTGTTTATTTTCTCCGTTCATTTAAAGATATTAGATATTTAAACGTTTTCTAGAATTGTACGACAATTTAGTTTAACAAGGATTTAATTAAATAGTATAGAAATATATATAGATTAGATATTTATTAAAACGTACTTAACGGGAAATTAATAATACTCCATCAAATAGGAGGAATGTGGCTTGAAGAAAAAATGGATAATTTCAGCATTGATAGTTCTCTCTTTATTTGGTTGTAACAATACGAAAAACGGTACTTTAAATACATCTAATTTAAAGAAAGTTGAACAATCAAAAGGAAATATCACTGAGGAACAATTAAAAACCTTACCAGTGAGGTATGAAGCGTCCTCATTAAAAGAAGGGTTAGATTCACTTCCTTTTAACGTAAAAATTCCGAATGATATTCCATTTGATGCTATGCCTTTTCGAATTTCTACAATTGATGATATTAAACACGATAGAAAAAAATTGAGAGTTGGTTTTACAACATTTTCAAAAGAAAAAGACGAAATGATTATCTTAACGATTACCGTTCACAATTTTGAAGTGGAGTATAGTGGTACCAGCGAGGAGGTTAAACTGTCAGGTGGAGTAATCGGTCACTATTATGGAAATTCGCTCACATTTGAAAAAAATGGTATTTATTACGAAATCGGATACAATAACAAGAATATATCATCTGAACAACATAGGAAAGACATGATCAAAATCGCAAACCAAATGCTATAAATTTTTAAATAGCAAAATAAGACCCATATTATAAAACAAGTTGTTTAACTAACATATGCGATTGGTTGAAGGATTAAAAGTTTTAAAAATAGGTGAAAACAATTGAAACTAAAGACATTTTATACGTTTATTTTATTACCATTAATCACACTGGGAGTAATTTACTTAAGGATAAAACATAAAATTACTACTAGTACATTCGGGTTAATTGGTCTATTTCTTGCAATTATTGGATATGTACGTATTCAATTTTTTGAAACTATGAAAACTGAAGAAAGACCAAACACTGACTTAGAAGACCATTTAAATCCTATCAAAAATAGGAAATATTATGTTGGTGGATTAGTAATGGTTTTAGGCGTTTTTTACTTTTTAATTTTGATTTTTAGCACTTTTGGGGAAATTAAAAATTAAATCAACTAGTTTTATGTAAAAGAAGTAGATTTCCATCTACTTCTTTTTTAATTCGCTTTCTTATATAATTGATTCTTATTTATCAACTCCAAACTTAATATAGTTATAAGTTAGAAATGTAAGATAATAATTTTTGAAATACATCCACATCATTTGTGATTAGGAAAACGGGAAGGAACATCAGTGTAATTACTGGAAGGAGATTAGCAATGAAAAGGAAGATAAATAATCTTTTTATGAATTTCATTGCTATGGAGTGTGATAAGATTTAATATGATTCAGCCTCAATAATGTTACCTCTCCACTTGCAGCTACTAATTCAATTACTCCTTCCTCCACTTTTTTGAGCAAACCAATTTTCATTGGATCAAGTCCGCCATCAAAAACGACAAATTTTCCTTGTTCTTTTTTTAATTGTGATTCAATTAAACGTGAAAATGGCATATTGGATGGATTTACTGGTAATATTTCGATTTCTGCGTTGTAGGGATTTGCATTATGGTTGTATGGTGTTAGCCATTTTAAATGAGATAACGAGATATATAACATTTTAAAAACTGGTGAATAAAACACGATATAGTCACTTAATACGTTTGTAATATATCCATGAAATGTGATGTTTCCAGTTACATAAATTTCTGCAAAAATTCCTTTTGCATTCATTAATATTTTTCGATAAGATACTGTGCCTATGTCTTCAGCAATTGAAGGGTTAACTGGATGATCGATCTTATCTTTAAAGTTGTTACTAAGATTAACCCTGTGGACATGAAACCATGGAATATAATAATATTTCTGACCGTTATATAAAACTAATACGTCTTTTCCATAATCAGTTAGAATGCCTTCAAAATAATTCTCTCCTGATAATTGGACATAAACTTTTTCACCAAGCAATGATTGTACATTACTCAATTATATTTCCTCCTTTATTCTTTAAATTAAGCAAATACTAATTGCACCCAATAATATAGTAGAAACAGCGAAACAATTGTTGTTAATGGGATTACGATTATTGATACATTTAGATAATCCTTCCATTTTACTTTAATATTATTTTGTTTTAATATGTGCATCCATATTAGAGATGCTAAAGTACCTACTGGAAGTAATAATGAACCAATATCACTACCGATTATATTAGCTAGATAAATAGTCTTTAACGTTATTGGATCAAGACCCATTTCTGTCAGTGTAATCGTTCCAACCATCAGTGCTGGATGATTATTAAACAAATTCGATAGGATTGATACTAGTCCACCCATAATAAAACTTGCTTGTAATAATCCTTGATTTACGATTGGTTCACAGAATTTTACTAAGGCTTCAGTTAAACCAGCATTATGCAGTCCGTAAATAATCACATACATCGAAAATGCAAAGACTAAAATATGCCAAGGTGTCTTCTTTAAAATATCTACAGGGCTTGTCCGTAAGTGATACCATCTCCAAGCCAATAAGACGAGTGAACCTAAAACTGCTACATATTGAATCGGTATTCCCATAAATGAAGCGACGAATAATAAGCAACGCATTAGGAACACAAATCCTAATACCTTTAACATAAATTTTGTTCTTTTTTGTTTTGTTTCTACTGACATTTTTCCTTTTAAAGGATGAAAGTTTTTAATAAAAAAAGACTCTTCAATATCATCGGTAGACACTGGTAATCGTTTTGGTAATTTATTTCTTAATACCATGTACATTAGCCATGACATAAAAAGTAATCCTGTACTTGCAGGGACAAACATCATAGCTGTGTGCATATAGAGAGTCATATGAACAATTTTTAAAGCGATTAAGTTTACGATATTACTTACACCAATCGGAGCACTTGAAGCTGTAGCAATTAATGCGCCACTGAGAAGATATGGGATTTGTTGATGTGGTTTTAATCGTAGGTTTTTTAATAGAAGAATTAAAATCGGAGTTGTTATTAAGATACTGCCGTCATTATTGAAGAGTAATGTCATTAAAAAGCAAAGTAGCTGGATATACCAATATAATCTGCGCCCTGACCCTTTTGCTAAACTTGCAAGCCTAGCTGCAGACCAATGGAAAAATCCAAAGCTTTCTAAAATAATCGCCATGACAATCGTTGCAATGATGGTAATCGATGCTTCACCAATTTTGTGTACAATATCGATTAAATTACTTTTTGTCACAATCCCAGTTAGTAAAATGATGACTGCCCCAATTGCAGCAGGCCATGCTTCATTTATTCCTTTTGGTCTCCAAAAAATGATTGCCATTGTTAAAAGAAATACACTAGCACTCATTAGAATTTCAAAATTCAATAAAACTCACCTTCTTTTAAAATATTTTTCAATAGAACTTGTCCATTTGTTATATTATTATTCAAATATAACATTCATGTTTTAGGTTATTTCATTAAATTATGAAAGATAGTTGTTTTACCTATATAATTCAAATGTCCCGTAAAGATAAATGACTATCGTGGCATTTGTCCAATGTAGTTGGGAGATTATCCGCTTTTACTATATAAATGAAAATAAAAAAGAGAAGCTCTCAATAAAGAGCTTCTCAGAATGTTTAAATATATATTAGTCAATAGTTAAAATGTTACTAATTGTTGGAAGAACAAATTCTTCATAAAAGAATTCTTATATTCAAAACTTTGCTAATACATTTTCAATATCTTTCCATTCGTAAACTAGAAGATTCAATTCTTTCCCTGCCATATTTATCTTTTCAGATTTCAATAACTCAGCCCCATAATACTCGTAAAAATATCGGGTTTTATTGTCTTCTAACACTTCAACGAATACACTATTAAAATTTAATTCTTTAAATTGATTAAAAAGTTGCTTTAATAATTGCTTTCCAATTCCTGTTCCTTGATATTCTTCAAGTAGATAAATAGAAGTTAAGTCACCCGAATGTTCAACTTTATTCTTTTCTCTTTTACCGCATGTCCCAAAACCAATAATTTCTCCCTCATTATTTTCTGCTACATAAATAAAATTTCTTTTATTAGAAAAATTTTGATTCCATATATCAGTTCTTTGATCATATGATAGGCTTTGTAAAAAATGATCTGGTATTATGTTTCTATAAGTAGTTCTCCAACTATCGACGTGTACCTTAGCTATTCCTTTTGCATCATTTAGATTAGCTTTTCTAATATTCATTTAATCCACCTCAAACTTTAGAATTAAATATATATATTACAGTTAACACTTGGATAGTCCTTCTATTATTCCATATTCCTCCAGTTCGCACAAAAATAGACTACCTAAGTAGTCTACCGCCGTTCTGTTAACTTTTGCTAGATTTTATAGAATGCTTCAGCTAATAATTATTACATCTATCGTGAGGAACATGGCTTAAAAATTTAAAATGTGTACATTCATTGGTAATCTATCTGTTTTTTTCAGCTTTAGAAAGCCGTTAAATGATTTTCATTTATTCCATTGGTACTCAATAAGGGAGAGTACCGTTATGATAGCGATTGTGAGCACAATTACAAGTGCTACTGATTTACCACTTGTACCACCAACACGTTCATATTCGGCGTTTTTTTCTTGTGCTGAAATTGATGTTCTTTTAATTGCATCAATTTTCTTCGCAGCATGAGCGAAATACATCGCGTTGCCGTACATTCCGAGGAGAACACTGATGATTAAATTCACAAAGCGGTCTAATGCACTCACCTGGCTAAACAATAAATCGGACAGGATATAATAAGCAAAATAAATACTGACCCATCCCCACATCTTACGGTACGCCATCCAGTACACACCTAAAAAGAAACTTGCCCAGTTCCAACTCAATTGTTTGTGTTCCTGTGCGTAATCATAGTCAGATTGCGAAAAAATTCTTAAACGATTTGCGTACACATTCGAATTGTTGCCTGCAAACTGCCAAAATCGTTCGACATCATTTGTGTCCGTTATATTACTTGTTTGATCTTGTTCTGACATAGATATTTCTCCCTTCTTTAATTAATAATATGAAAGACAAAATTGTTTATGAAAATAGTTTTTTGAATTATCTGAATATTACTTACTTCCATCGAGGCATTCGAAATTTGAGTCTAAAACGTTTGGGTATTTATTTTGGATTCAAAACAAAAAAAGATCTTCGAATTTGAAGATCTTCTTTATAGACTATTTTATTGAGCTGGTATAGTTGAAATCTGCCATGTAACACCAAATTTATCTACTACTTGTCCGTATAAGGGACTCCAAAAAGTTTCGTGTAGTGATATGATGACTTTCCCACCATCTTGTAATTTGCCGAATACTTCTTTCGTTGTTTCGACGTCAGTAATTGATAGTGCTAAAGAGGTTTGATCGCCAATTTGATAAGGTAGACCTGTAAATGTGTCAGAGATCATTAAATCTGTTGAACCAACTTTGAGATGTGCATGTAAAATGCGGTTTTTCTCTTCGTCAGTTAGATTTGTATTTTCTTCCCCAGGCATGTCTCCAAATCTTTGAAGCACAAGGGTCTTTGTATTGAATGCATGTTCATAAAATGAAACAGCTTCCTGTCCATTTCCATTCAATATTAAATAAGGGCTGATACCTAAAATCATAAGAAACACCTCTTTTAAAATTTTGAACTAACCTCTACATAGAGTTTCCATTTCTATATTTTCTACTTTAAGTCCTTAATTCCTTTAAATTTTAAAGTGGGTTATTTTAGTCTTGGTTTAATGCCTCACTGAGTTTTAAATGCTAGAAATTAACTATCCTTTACACTTCCATTTACTCTGATACACCTTTAACAGAAAGGATTTCGCTTTGATTCGCAAATAAATATAGTTATATCGTATTAGAATTTATTCTAATGGGATTCTTTATTTTTTTTATTATATATTCCTCGAAACTTAAGAAATGAAACAATTCTCCAAGGGATAATATATGCGATTGCTATAGTTATAAACAGTGCTGCCACAGTCTCTGCGCCAAGATTCTTTAAATAATCGCGGAGTACAAACCGGATAATAAAGATCATTACAAAGAAGACGATGAAACTTTTATTCTTTGTAGCGTATATATGTTGATCGGATCGGAGCTCATAGTTAGTCGTCCAAATAAGTGGAATAGATAAAATAAATCCAAATAATAGTGCACAAATCCATTCCCAGAAAGCAGCATGAACCGCTGGATTCAAAATAATGGGAATACTAGGTATCAGTATATAGAATATTGGGAGGAGTAGACGAACTCCATTTCCTTTAATTGGGCGATACATCGCTCTCGTTCTACGCCATAAAACTAATGCAGCAATCACAATAACAATCATGTAAAAAGAAGAAGCATTCATAATTTCACTCCCATAATTTAACATTAAACATTTATGTATATTCTTTAGTTAACTAGTTAAGAAGTATAAAAGAAATAGATGAATTACTAATGGTAATTTATAAAAAACTCATTGAATAGTTGTTCACTAGGAGATTTCTCCATTTTTATCTCTCAACTACTACTTCTATTGTTTTAGTATAAAATTAATTTTTTAATCCTTTAGCGAATTTATCTACTATAATATTGATTAGCGAATTTTTATCTTTTCTCTATTTCTTCTTTTTAACCAATAAAAAACCCCCAACACAAATAGCGTCAAGGGGTAAGATTTCTCATTCATTATTTAAGAAAATCTATTGCTGCTCTTTCGATTTCCAAACCATTAATGTAACGTTCCATAAATAACTCAAATCCTTCTACATCTTTTGGATCAGGAGATATTGATTTCCCTACTTTTTCTATAAATACTTGCTGGTTTAAATATTCTTCCAATAATTCGTTGCCTGATTTGTTGAGCATATAAGATGCTAGCAGTGCAATCCCCCATGCTCCTCCCTCTCCTGCTGTTTCCATTACCGATACTGGAACATTAAGAGCGGCGGCCATGATGCTTTGTCCTACACCTTCCGTTTTAAACAAACCACCGTGACCTAGTATTTCATCTAGTTTCACTTCTTCTTGTTTGAGAAGAATATCCATCCCAATCTTCAGTGCACCTAAGGCTGTATATAGATGAACACGCATGAAATTAGCCAGATTGAAATTGCTATTTGAAGAACGTACAAACAATGGACGCCCCTCTTCGAAGTGAGTCATATGTTCACCTGAAAAGTAACCATAAGCAAGTAAACCGCCACAATCCGGATCTCCTTGAAGAGCTAAGTTATAGAGAGTTTCATATAATTTATTTCCATCAACTTCCATCCCTATTACTTTTGAGAATTCATCAAACAGGCTGGTCCATGCATTTAAATCTGAAGTGCAGTTATTAGAATGAGCCATGGCTACCAAATTACCACTAGGTGTCGTGACTAGGTCAATTTCAGGATATACTTTGGACAACTCATTTTCTAATACTACCATTGCAAATACAGAAGTTCCCGCTGATACATTGCCGGTTCGCTTAGCTACACTGTTTGTTGCGACCATACCAGTACCTGCATCACCTTCTGGCGGACAAAATGGAATACCAGGCTGAAGTTCTCCAGTAACATCTAGAAGCTTTGCACCTTCTTTTGTAAGATAACCTGCATATTCGCCTGCAACCAACACCTTGGGCAGAATCTCTTCTAGTTTCCAAGGTAAATTATGTGCTGCAATCAAATCATTGAATTGATCAATCATTCTTTGATTATAGTTTCTAGTATTCAAGTCAATTGGAAATACACCTGAAGCTTCACCAATTCCTAGCACTTTCTGTCCTGTCAATTTCCAATGGATATAACCAGCAAGAGTAGTCTGAAAGGTAATATCTGCTAAATGTTCTTCCTGATTCAAAATTGCTTGATATAGATGTGCGATACTCCAGCGCTGAGGAATTTGATAGTTAAATAACTCTGTTAGCACTTTTGACGCATGTTCGGTAATATTGTTACGCCAAGTACGAAATGGTACTAAAAGTTCTGCATCTTGGTCAGACGCCATATATCCATGCATCATTCCACTAAAGCCAATAGCTTCTACTTTTTGTAAGGTGACTCCGAATTGGCGTTTTACTTCATCAGCCAACTTTTTATAGCTGTTTTGTACACCCTTCCAAATATCCTCTTCACTATAGGTCCATATATTGTTGATATAACTATTTTCCCAATCATGACTACCCGAAGCAATCGGTACATGATCTTCTCCAATGAGCACTGCCTTAATTCGAGTTGAACCAAGTTCTATTCCAAGAACTGTTTTACCACTTTGAATGGCGTCTCTTCGATCGAGACTCATCTTACTCACCTCAAGCCCTAGAATTTATGCAAATCTATTAATCTATCTGTAAATAACATCGTTCCAACGTAATTCATTATTGAATGCCTCTGTTTTAGTATCTTTGTTAATTACAACCATCTCTATTCCAGTAAGTTCAGCGAAATCTCTCAGCTGTTCAGTCGTTACTTTGAAAGAAAAGCTAGTATGGTGCGCTCCTCCGGCTTGAATCCAATTTTCAACCGCTTGATTTAAGCTGGGTTCGGTTTTCCATAACACTCTTGCAACTGGAAGATTTGGCATCTCTATTTCTGGTTGAACTGCTTCAACCTCATTAACTAGTAATCGAAAGCGATGTCCAAGGTCAATGATCGTTGCATTTAATGCGCTACCGCCTCTCCCATCAAATACAATTCGAGCTGGATCTTCTTTGCCACCAATTCCAAGTGGATGGACCTCAATTTTTGGACGAGTTGCTGAGATTGAAGGGCAGACTTCAAGCATATGCGCACCAAGAACCATTTCATTTCCCGGTTCAAAATGATAGGTGTAGTCTTCCATAAATGATGTCCCTTCATTTCCTGCTATAATTTTCATCAATCTTACAAGTGCTGCCGTCTTCCAGTCACCTTCACCTGCAAAACCGTATCCTTGTTCCATCAAACGTTGAACAGCAAGACCTGGAAGTTGTTTCATGCCATGCAAGTCTTCAAAAGTTGTCGTAAATGCAGTATATCCGCCTTCTGCAAGAAAATTCTTCATCCCTAGTTCAATTCTAGCTTGATAACGGATTGAATCTCGGATTGGACTATCACTCAGCCCTTCAGGCGTAATGTCATATTGCTGCTCATATTCAGCCATTAACTGGTCAATTTCAGGTCCGGTTACATCATTCATTCGCTGAACGAGGTCTCCCACTCCATATCCATTCACAGTCCACCCAAGCTTGATTTGTGCTTCAATCTTATCACCCTCGGTTACTGCAACTTGACGCATATTATCACCAAATCTTGCAATTTTAAGATTTTTACTTTCCTCAAATCCTGCTGCAGTTCTCATCCAGCTGCCAATTCGTTCTCTTACTGTTGGATTCTCCCAATGGCCCATAATAACTTTACGCTTAATATTCATGCGAGCTGTGATAAAACCATGTTCGCGGTCTCCATGCGCGGCCTGATTCAAGTTCATGAAATCCATATCAATTGTATCCCATGGTATATCTCTATTAAATTGCGTGGCTAAGTGTAGATATGGCTTTTGAAGTGAAGAAAGACCCGCAATCCACATTTTAGATGGTGAAAAAGTGTGCATCCACGTAATGATTCCAGCACAATTTTGATCAGCATTTGCTTCTAACATTAATTTACGGATTGATTCTGAATCTTTTAATACTGTTTTAAAAAGTACTTTATATTGGATACGAGAATCATCGTCCAGCCCATTTACAATCGCTTTAGAATTCTCCTCCACTTGACGAAGTACATCTTCTCCATACAATAATTGACTTCCAGTTACAAACCAAAATTCATAGTTTTTTGTAGATAACAATGTAAATCCTCCTAAGTAAATAAAAGATCGTAATCTAAAAAAATAGGTTAAGTTAAACTAAACTCCTCTGCATTACTTTTGGCCATAATAGGCATTTGCACCATGCTTACGAAGATAATGCTTATCAAGAAGAAATTGGTCAATCGCCTTTATTTGAGGGTTCAGTATATAAGTATTTAACGCCATTTTTGCTACTTCTTCTAAAACCACGGCATTATGTACCGCTTCGTAAGCATTTTTTCCCCAACTAAATGGAGCGTGACCAGATAGTAAAATACCTGGTACTGCCACAGGGTCAAGCCCTTCTTTTTTGAAGGTTTCAATAATAACGTTTCCTGTTTCACGCTCATATCCACGGTCAATTTCCTCCCTTGTCAACGTACGAGAACATGGAATATCTCCATAGAAATAATCCGCATGAGTTGTACCAAGTGCAGGAATTTTCCTCCCTGCTTGGGCCCAACTTGTAGCCGCCGGAGAGTGAGTATGCACAATTCCACCTATTTGAGGAAATGCACGGTATAAGGCAAGATGAGTTGGTGTGTCAGAAGAAGGTCTTAAGGATCCTTCAACTATATTTCCGTATAAATCTAAGACAACAAGATCATCTATTTGTAGCTCGTCATATGGTACACCACTGGGTTTAATGACAACCAATCCTGTTTCATGATCAATTCCACTCACATTTCCCCAAGTAAAAGTGACTAAACCATGTTTTGGAAGCTGAAGATTCGCTTCCAAAACATCTTTTTTTAATCTTTCTAACATGATGTCTCCTCCTTTGGATTAGGCAAATTTCGCCACAATCAAAGTGATTTTAAAGACGGGAGTTTCAGATTTACTTACTAGATTGAAATTTTCATATCTACTTAATATAGAACTCAAGTTCAGCAACATTGCCATACCCGCCATCAGGGCTAACATATCGAATATAGCGATAAGCTGTTTCGCCTGATAATTCTGCTACATTCCATCCAAGCTCAGGTGTTGAAGAAATCGTGTATAGATCAACAAAACCTTCAGTCTGTGATATGTTTGAGCCTTGAATTTTTCCTCCTACCATTCTTCCTGTATAGCCTGCACGCGGATAGTAACGTATTTCTTTTACCACACTTTGATTACCTGATCCTAAGTCAATTCCTGTATAGCCACCATTTGCTTGACTAAAGTCATAGAAAGTATTGATATTTCCATCAAATGCCTTATCAAATTCCCCGCCTGGTGCCCATGGAGGATTTTTTCCAAATGGCACTCCTGTTACTTGAGCTAGCTGATTTGTAATATTTACGACCATTTCACTTACAACTCCAGATCCATCCGCTGCCGTAGCTACAACTTTCACTTGACCATTTTTACCTACTTTATTTGCAGATAACAATCCATCCGAAGAGATCGTAGCTAATTCAGTTTCTGAACCATTTAAATTAAATACGGACCACTTAACACTCTGCTCAGCATTTGCAGGAATAACCTGTGCTTCCAGTTGCAATGTGCCACGATTTGTCGTAATTGTTTTCTCTCCATTTTTTCCGGTCAAACTAATTTTAGATACATTATCATAAAGATCAATCGAATTAACGCTGTCCTCAATAGTAACTGAATCTCCATTACTTTTTCCTAAAGTTATATTCGATGATGAAATATAGGTCGTTAACTTTTCATTTACCTTAGCTTTCATATTGATTTTTACTAGATCACTCACTTGTTTAAAATGTCCTGGTGCGCCTTCTAGTACAATATCCACTACTCCTGGCTCGACTGATTTCTTAGTTGTAACCTTAATTTTGCTACTTAGAGATTCAGCTGAAACAAAATCCATTGTTTCAGAATCATAGTTTAGTTGCATCTTAAATGAGTGAATATTATCTTCTAAATCGTTAAGCGAATAAGTAAGATTAAACGAATTATTTACTTTTACTGAATTCGGTCCTTTTACCGATAATGTCGTATCAGTTGTTTCTGGTGCTGCAATCTCAATTTTATCAATATTCGGTGCATATTGTTCATAATCCGGTGACTCCGTATCGTTATAGAATCGAATAGTGTTAGTACCTTTTTTAAGATTTACCTCCAAAACAATCGATTTAAATGTTTCCCAACTATACGTACTTCTAAAGTAAGTCTTTTCTCCAGATCCACCATTAACGCTTATGTTTGCATGTCTTTCAACTACGTTTGCATTATAATCATGATTACCTTTTTGTTCATTATTTGCATAGTGAACAATCAACTTATATTTTCCACTTTTTGGAACGACAATTTCATTAAACTGAAGATAATTATTGGCACCTTTTCCGATTAAACCAACATATTTATTCCCTGAAGCATATGCGCTTTCTTGTACATTAGCTGTGCCAGCAACAGTATTACTCGTTTTTTCAGCCTCGATAACTTGAATTAATCCCTCAGTATCCTTAGGTGCCGCTTTTACCTCTAGATTATCGATATTTAAATTACCTTTTACATTCTTTAATTCTATTAAGTTAATTCCAGCTTTTAGATAGCGAATTTCTGAATGAGTATTCCAATCATCTTCTGAATTTGTACGTTCTAACTTAATATCCTTCACTTTGTTTCGGTCGACATAGTATTCCACACTGCTGTTTGCACTGTCTGTTGAGTACTTAAAATTCGCCTCATAATATCCATTTTTTTCTACATTCACGACAAACATAACGCCTGAATGATCATCTTTTGAAAAATCAACATAACCAGTGCCACTATATTGATCAAGTTTTGAGTTTACTATTCCATCTGTTTCAGCATATTCCGCCTCGTACAAATCAGCTTTTGGAGCTAAAACCCCTGCATACTTACCAACTCGTGTAATGTCAATTCGGTCTAGAAGAGCTACTCTCGTTAAAAGGCCATCCTGCATGACGGGCATTCCAGAGAACGTTAGTGTATGTTCACCAGCTTTTAAGTCTAAATATACCTTTTTGATGCCTATAAATTTAAAGCCAATATTAGCTGGATAAACAATTTCGGTTGCATCTCCGTTATCAACCTTAAACGCGTGTTTCGCAGTTTTTCGTCGATCGGCAATCGCTGCTTCAGGGCCTAGTGGACCGTTTCCATAATAAACATCCATTAAATATTTTCCATCTTCAGGTACATTGACTGTAAATTTCACACTGCTATTTTCATCATCAATGCCTCCAACTTGTTTCCCACCAGAAGTCGGCCATTCTATATATGCGCTGCTATTACCTAAATCATATACACTTGCTTTTCCACTAAGCTTTGCATTTTCTGCTTCATAGATTTTTTTCCATGGCTGTTTCGGATAGGTTGTTTTTGCTGTTGCAGGAGTGACAATCGCTTTATATGCAGACATATTGTTCATATTTGAGACAGGAACGATTACTTTACCATCAACAACTGGATAATCTTTTTCTTGTACGACTACTGGATTACCTGCAGCACCATCAAATCCAGTCCAAGCACTTTCCCAAATCGTTACATGTACTGAATTACCAAATTCTTGGTGCTTATTAAGCCCTTTTAACACAAGATCAGCACTACCATTAGTACCTCCAAAAACGACTTGAGATTGCTTTTTCGATTGGTCAATTGTTGCAATTCCTTCTAATCCCATTTCGTTAACATTTGGAGGAGTTACTTCAACCGATTGTTTTCCCTTCATTTCCGCGGTCCATTTATAAAGCCACCAAGCTCCATTAACTTGATTATTTCCTACAACCAAGTCATTTAAATTGTCAGCCATATGCCAATATGGAAGTTCTCCATATACTTTACTTCTTTCAAACTTTGCAAGAAATTGCAAAAGTACGCCTTGATTAGATGGATCTCTCGGACGAGCATATTCATTAATATTAATTTCAAGCGGTCCTATTCCTAAGTCTTTTTCGATTGAACGAAAATCATTATATCTGGAGTTCCATCCTGAGAAGAAATTATCTCCTAGTTCATGCCAAGTTACGATATCAGGTAAAACATTATTTTCTTTAGCAAATTTGAAGAAATTATGATAAACAGTGGAGTTATAGCTAGCAAAGTTTGGTCCTGCAATCTTGGCATCTGGATGAAGTGATTTTATTTTCTCAACGACAGTTTTCCAATCTGAGAAAAAACGTGCTTGTGCATCAGCATTCATTCCGCCATACCAAATTTGATCTGGTTCATTGAACGGTACATAAACAAATGTATTTTTATTTGGATTCTCAACAACTTTTTTCACAATCGTTTCGACTTTATTCACATAATCTGGTATACCAGTAAATTCGTATGGCCACTTTTCATAATAATCCTGCAAGTAGATTTGTATTTGTTGACCTCCCGCTTCAAGGAAATAGTCTGAAATCTTTAAAGCATCACCATTTGGATGTTGCAACCCATCTGGGGCTTTTTGAACTGCTGCATTTGGCTTAAGCGGGATAATCGTGTTAATGTCAGGAACATTTGGTTCACTCATACCATATAAGAAACCAGCTCCTCCGTTTAACATCTTTCCAGTTTCTTTCGATAAATCAACTTCTAGCTGTGGGTCGGCTGCTGCAGAGGTCTTTCCCGGTGCAAAGCTAATTCCGCTGCAAATTAAGATTGTACAAAAAAGACAGGTAACGATTTTTTTTAACATTCATTTGTCTCCCTTTTTATTATTTTTACAATCTAGATCTCCACGGTGTAAGAACTTGATGAATTTTTAGTTTTTTTTCTGATTGTTTACTGTAACTTCAAATAGTCTTGCAGCATTCCTTTTAGGAATATTAACTGTTAATGTGCCACTATGTTTGTTCCATTTGTAATCTACTTCACCTTTTGATGGATAAGCTAATTTCACTTCTACATCTTTATTATTTAGATGGTTTAAAGGGATAAAGAATTTTTCCTCACTTGAATCCTGTCTCCAAACGGCTATAAAATTCTTATTTCCGTTTCTTAAGGCAAAGCTCATCCAAGAATCACCAAGATTAGGTAAACCGGTTGGCCAATAAGGGGTACTAGTTGCGATGTATTGACGAATTGTTTTATAGTATTCAATTGCTTCTTTTACTAAAAGAAAGCGTTCTGGACTTATTTCAGCAAGATGTCCGCTTTGATGAATTCTTAGGAGTAAGCTATTTACCATGTTAAAAATTACTTCTTCTTCATCTCCTTCTTTTAACGGATATGACCAAACTGCACACTGTTCGGGTGTTACTAGAGAGGCAGCTGCAGCAGCTATTGTACCATTTTTTAAGTAGTCTGTTTGATCACTGCTAGATTGAAGGCTATGACGGCTTAGTAAACTATAATCCATTCGCATCCCACCGCTACTACAGTTTTCGATTACTAAATCAGGATATTTTGCAAATATTTGATCAAGCCAGCCTAAATAAGCCCGGTTATGCTCAAGTAAACCATCACCCATTGAATCTGCATGATAATCAGTACCCACTCCAGCATTAATGTTATAGTCCATTTTGATGTACCCAACACCATACTCGGCTACTAATCTATTAATTATTCCAGTTGCAAAATCTCTTACCTCAGGATTTCGATAATCTAACTGATACCTAGAATGATCAATCACTCTCTTACCATGTCGCAGAAAAAACCATTCATCTGGAACTTTACTTGCAAGTGGGCAGTTGATTCCCATTACTTCTAGCTCTAACCAAAGTCCAGGTACCATACCCATGCTCCGGATATAATTTAAAACTTCAGTAATTCCATTTGGAAAACGCTCTTTAGAAGGAATCCACTCCCCTACTCCATCCCACCAATAACCATCTGAATACCACCCACAATCGATGCAAAAATATTCGCAACCAGCTTCAGTTGCAGCATCAATTAGCGGTAGCAATTTTTCTGTCGTTGGGTCGCCGAATAAGCAATTCATATAGTCATTAAAAATTACTGGTAAATGTTTATTATCATTATTTGGACGACGAATTCTTCTACGATATGTAGTAATTTCTGAAATTGCATTTTCCATCCCCCCACAAATTGCGCCAATTGCAACAGGTACAGAAACAAAGGTTTCGCCAGGAATTAGCTCTTTCCACCACTGATTCTCATTTTCTGTAGGTCCACTTAACTGTAAATAAAGTGAACCCGCTATATCGCTTATTTCCCAATGCCAAGAACCGTGGTGTTCAATTTGCCAAATAAAACCTGTTCCAGTCTCTGTATTTTCTAAAAAAGCCATTGGAACATATTGTGAAGTTGACCACGTTCCAGTACTTGAATAAGATAATCTTTTCATTGAAAATTCATTAACTGTGTATAACCCCAATTCGGTCAATGAGTATTGTTGCCATTGTGCTTCTCCATACCATGTATTATGGGGGATATGTAATCTCATTTTTTCCTCTCTGTTTGCTAACCCCTCTTTATCAATACCTGTATAAGCAAAAGATGAAACATACTCCATACCAACTGGCTCGTTTCCTTTATTAACAACCTCTGTCCACGTTCTTACAATCTGAACACCGTTAAAAAATTGCAAAAATGAATTGACCTCAACATTAGTTACTTCATCAATCATTTCAAACACAATTCTACGGCCGTTTAAATTGCCAGTATCCATAAAATTTCGTAATTTTAATCGTCTCCCCGGATTTGTTACAGTATGTTTTGAACCATGATGATAATTTTGATTTTCACCAGAAAAATTAATTTCAACAAGACGATACTTACTTCTTTTACGATCATCCCAATTTAAATACTCATTTGAAGGAATAGACGAAAAGTGAAGAAATCTAACATCTTTGTCCTCGGTGACCTCAAATGCAAGGAAAATTCCGTTTTCTTCGATTTTGATTATTTTTCCAACTTTTTCTATTACTTCTGACATGTTGAAACCTCCTTATCCTTTAACTGAACCAGCTGTCATACCTTCGATCAAATATCTTTGTAAATAAATGAACATAATGACGATTGGAATTACTGCTAACACAGATGCAGACATGATACTACCCCAATCTGTAGAATATAGCCCTTTAAAAAGTGTGATTCCTGGTGTTAACGTACGATGAGCTTCGTCATTAATGAAAACATAACCAAACATAAACTCATTCCAAGCGTTAACAAACGCAAATAGTGCTGTTGCTACAATACTTGGAATAGAAATCGGAAGGATAATTTGAAAAATTATTCGAACCCTTGAACAGCCATCCATTTCCGCTGCTTCTTCTAACTCATATGGAATAGAATCAAAGAATCCTTTTAACATAAAAGTGCATAAAGGAACCATAAACGTTGTATATGCTAGAATCATAGATGCATATGTGTCCAACAAGCCAAACCTTTGCATCAAGATATAAAGTGGTACTAATAATAGAACCCCTGGAATCATCTGAGATAATAGCATCGTTATATTTAGGAATTTAACCCCTTTAAATCTTTGAAACCTACTCAATGCATAGCCAGCAAAGATCGATACCAATATCGATATAAGCGTTGTAGAAATTGCAACTATGAAACTATTCATAAAAAACGTAATAAATTTTGTATTTACTAGCACATTTTGAAAATGTGAAAAAGTAGGATGTTTAATAAAGAAACTAGGATGGGTACTACGTATTTGATCAGTTGGTTTCAAGGACGTAACCAACATCCATAGAAATGGGAACACGCAGAATATCGAGATGACGATTAGTACAACATAGGTTACAATTTTACTGACGAGCATCCTTCTTTTACTCATTAGCATGTCACTATCACTCCTTACATAGATTAAACTCTATTTTTTCTGACATTATAGTAGTAATTGACTACAAAAATAGTAATCATAAATCCGATCATCATCGTTGCCAAAGCTGATGCTGACCCAACATCAAACTGTTTCATTGCATACCGATAGATCATAATTGGGAGGGTTTCAGTCGCATTAAGTGGTCCGCCTTCTGTCATTACCCAAATAAAATCAAAATTTATAGCTGTCCAAATTAGATGTATAAATATTAATACAACTGATACCGGTTTTAATTGTGGCAACACAATTTTAAAAAACCGCTTCATCGCACCTGCTCCGTCAATCGCTGCTGCTTCTAATAATTCTTTAGGAATCGATTGCATTGCAGCTAGTAAACAAATAGTATAGTATGGAAAACTTCTCCAAATATTAACAAAGGTTACTGTTAGCAATGCTGAATTTAATTCACCTAACCAATAGTAAGGTTTATCTAATATCCCAAACTTTGTAAGAAGAAAATTAATAATTCCATAATCAGGGGTTAACATCCAGATCCATGTCGTTCCCGCAATGACAATTGGAACAACCCAAGGTATAATAATTAATCCTCTAAAAATCGCTCTTCCTTTTAACTTTTGATTTAAGGCTACTGCAGAAATTAAACCTAAAATAAACTCACCTGCTACAGAAAGTACAGTCCAGATGGTCGTATTGGAAAGTGCCTTAGTAAAATTTTCATCATGAATAACATTTTTATAATTTTCCAATCCCGAAAAGGAAGTTTTTAAAGTACTAACGAGGTTTTTAAAATGGAAGCTATCCCACACGACATTGATCAGAGGCAATGCAATTAGGGCAAGAAAGAAAAGTATCGCAGGAATTATAAATAAATAAGCTTGAAACATATTCTTCTTTTCTTTGGAAAGTCCCCGTTTCACTTTTACTTGTTTTAATCCAAATTCTTTATTAACTTGCTTAGTTTCTATGTTCAAGAGTATGTACCCCCACTTTCGATACGGATGTTAAACGGATGATTTTAAGTAATAAAAGAGCAAGTATTGCTTGCATGCCTATACAATACTTGCTACTTCTTAAACGAATTTATTTACCGCTAAGTTCGCCTGATTTCTGTAAATCACTATTAATTTGATCTGATAACCATTCTGCAACTTTTTTAGGACTTTGCTTTTGCAATAATGACTTTGCAAGTGCATCCTCCATACTTTTTGTAACGCCACCTAAAGAGATTTCAGGATAGGTTACTCCAGTTGACGCTAAGTCAGTAAAACCTTTACCCCACTGGCTATCGCTGACAACATCTGTACGTGGAGAATTAGTCGGACGAATGTTAGATTGCCATTCTTTTCCTAAGATATAGCTTGCAAATTCCCATGTTTCTTTCGGATGTTTACTGTTTTTGTATAAATATAGAGGGCTAATTTCTAGGAATGTTGCTGGTTTTTCCTTATAAGGAGGAGCTGCTACTTTTACATCTTTCATTTCTTTAGGATTTTCTTTTGCTCGATCTTCAATCCATGGTCCGTTTACGACCATTGCATACTGTCCAAGAGAGAAGTTAGTATCTTCTTCTTCCCATCCCCATGCTTTCGCATCCGCTGGAATTACGCCTTTATCTTGCATTTCTTGATAAAATTTAAAAACGTCTGCCGCTTTTGCAAGTTGATCGGGATTATCTTTCCAAGTATTTTTGAATTTGCCATCATCCATTTTCTCAGCAATCTTAAGATCATTTGAAGCTAAGTATGCAAGTAGCTCTTGAGGCGAACGCACTCCTGCACCTGCTATACCGAAAGCTGGTTTACCAGTAGCTTTTTTAATATCACCTGCTACTTTAATTAAATCGTCAAAGGTTTTTGGAGGTTCTTGAACCCCAGCTGCTTTTAACATATCTTCATGGTATAAAAGTGCTCGAATTCCCAAATATTGAGGTAGAGCAGTAACCTTCCCTTCGAATGTTAGGGCTTTCATTACATTCGGATAAATTTTATCTTTATCAGCCCAAGCATTTACATAAGGAGTTAAATCCTGTAAAGCACCCATTTTGTTAAATTCTCCATACCATTCACTTAACCCCCAGCTTAAATCTGGAGCTGCACCACCACTAATTGCTGCTACTAATTTATCGTGAAGAGCATCGAACGTAATAACTTGCGTATTAATCTTAATATTTGGATGCTCATCTTCAAATTTTTGAATTTGCTCTTTCGTTTTTTTCTCTTCTTCAGAACCTGGTGCCCATGAAGCCCAGTACTGCAAAGTCACTTGTTTATTTCCGTTTTTATCAGTCGAAGCTTCTTTCGAATTATTACATCCGGCTAATGTAGTCGAAAAGACGAGTAGTAACATAAATATTATTAAAAAGGACTTTTTCTTCACCACTATAAAATCTCTCCCTAAGATTTTTTATAAAATAATTACAAATTGCAAACTCTCATATTCACTAAAGTAACCACTTTAAGACAAAATGCTAGAATGATGGTTAAGAAATAACTAATGCTAAACATTAGAAAACTATGTAACTACTAATCTTTTTCTACATAAAACCACCTCCAATATTGATCATCTTTCAAACACCACCACTACTTTCTCTGACGATTAATTTTGTTGGAACTGTTACTTTTAAAGGAATATTCCTCCCGTTTATCCGGTCGAGTAATAGCTTCACTCCCGTTTGCCCCATCTCTTTTGTAAATACTTTCACAGTTGTTAATGGTGTGCTCGCAAAACTTGCCAATTCAATATCATCGAAACTAACAATTGCTATATCATTTGGAACTGAAAGCTTTGCTTCTTGGAGTGCTTTTAATGCACCAATTGCCATTGGATCACTCGAAATAAAGAAAGCATCAGGCAGCTCCTTTTGTTGGATAGCCTTTTTCATTAACTCATACCCTTGAGACATGGAATATTCCCCAATAAATGTATACTTTTGGTTATATATCCCTCTTTCTTTCATTAGCGTTTCATACGTTGTAAGACGTTTATCTTCAATAACAACTGTCTCATTTTTCAAATATTCAATATCCACTCCACCTATATAACCTATCCGCTTGTATCCTCGCTCAAATAAATGCATCAATGCGGTTTCTGTAGATTTAACAAAATCAATAACAACTGAATCATATAAATCTTCATCTGGAGAATGATGGATATATACCACGTTTTCAATGTTATCGCTAATAGCTTTGAATGCCCTTTCACTAATTTTCCCAACTATTATAATCCCACCTAAATCTTTAAATAGGTGATTTGAACCAATATCATTCCACCTAAACATGAAAGTCGAAGAAATACCTTGGTTCAGCAATTCCTCTTCTACTCCTTGTCTAATTGTTAGGAAGTATGGATCAGCCATTTCTTCTTCCAATGTTTTAGAAAGTAAAATCCCAACACTAATCCCTGGCTTATCTGATTCCTGCTGTTCAACTCGCCTTTCTAAAACTGTCTTATACCCTAGTTCCTTTGCAGCTTGTATTATACGTTCTCTCGTTTCTTCTAAAACTGTAATCTTTTGATCATTATTTAAAACTCTTGAAACAGTAGCTGGTGACACTTGAGAAAGTTTTGCTATATCTTTAATAGTAGCCATATTATGAACCTCTCTACGTAATATTTTAGTGATTTTTAATTTATATTTACTAATTTATTTACTGATTATATTTGTATGTTAACAGATACTGTAAATGCTTTCAATATCTTTTTTCTAATTTTTCTAAAAATTTCAACAAAACAACAGTTTAACTGCAGAGCTTAATCAAATTTTATTGTATATAACCACTAAATATTACCGGTAAATTATTTACTAAAAAAATAAATCCATATTTAGTTACTTAAAAATTTCCTGACGCATAAAAAAACCACCTAAAAAGGTGGCTAGATTTTCGATTTTCTTTTCTATTCATCCCTTCAGAACTTTTAATAAAATCGTTCTGCAGTTTTCATTTGCATTTCTTCTTTTTTACTATTCTTTATAAATCGCTTATTCCACTATTTGTTTATTCGATTAATTTTTATTGAACTAAGTTCGATTGGAATATAAATCTTATTTTTAAGTACAATATTCCCCAATGAGTTATATAGATTTTCAATTAATAATACGAATAAATTATTATTTGAACGTAATTCATAATTTGAAGAAGGAAGGACTGATTCTGTAAATTTTATTTCGATTGTCGATGAATGTATTAGCATATAAATATCTTCTTCAAGTATTTTTAATACACTTTGTTGATCGTTAAGATTCATTTGATATTGGGAAGCTGTTTCACTTGGGAACATTGTAAAAGCATGTGCGACTATTTTATCTTTAGATTTGTACCATCTATTAAACCTAATCATCACTGCTGAATCTTTATTAAAGATCCTTTTAATGTAATCATAATCGTCCGAAAAACTAACTTCTAGAGAAGCATCTATATCATCAATTGTTTCTGTACAGCATTGAAAAACAGTATTTTCAATTTTTTCTAGGCCAACACTTCTTATATTCACATTTTGTTTTATAAAGTGCCCTTGTCCATGAATTGTTTCAATATAACCGTCCTCTTTTAGTAAACCCAATGCTTGTCTTAAGGTCATTCTACTAACATTCATCATCTTAGATAGTTCTGGTTCTGAAGGAAGCTTACTTCCAATCGGATAGACTCCCTCATTAATTAGTTTAAATAATTTTTCATAAATCTCTACATATAGAGGTAATTTTTTTTTATTTTCAACGGACATAACAACACTCCTTATAAGTATTATATCGAGTTATGAATTATTCGCAATCTTGTCTGTTAAGTGTAAAGGGAAAATACAATTAAAAAATGCGAAAGTTTAAGTTGTTATTGCTTTCTATATTATGTTGAAATATAATTTAGTTGTATCGAATTAGACAACTAAGTATACAACTATATTTCATGGTACAAATTCAGTCTTTTTGGAACTTATTGTTTTTGTTTTATTTTGTAAGCGAAAACATATTAAGAAAGAATGAAAAGCTTTAGATAAATTGACATGCGAAAAAGGAAGAATATTAGTTGTATAGGTTTTCTTAGTTACGTAAATAAAAAGAGTAGAAATGGAGAGAAGATAATATGACAACACCACATAATACTGCTAAAACAGAAGAAATCGCAAAAACAGTTTTAATGCCAGGGGATCCACTACGTGCGAAATATATTGCGGAAACTTATCTAGAAAATCCAACTCAATTTAATACTGTACGTAATATGTTTGGCTATACAGGAACTTATAAAGGTAAACAAATGTCTGTAATGGGATCAGGAATGGGCATGCCAAGTATAGGAATTTATTCATACGAATTATATAAATTTTATGATGTAGAAAATATTATCCGTGTTGGTAGTGCAGGTGCTTATACAGATGAACTAAACATTCATGATATTGTGCTTGTAGAAAGCGCTTGGAGTCAATCAACATTTGCAAAAACTCAAGCAGGCGTAGAAGGTGACATTCAGTACCCTTGCGAAACCTTAACAAACAAAATTGAAGAAACTGCAAAACAGATTAATACTCCGATCGTTAAAGGAAGAATACATTCAAGTGATGTATTTTATTATGAAAGTTCAGTGCCAAATTTTGTTGATTTTTATAATGACCATAAGTGTATTTGTACTGAAATGGAAAGCTATGCACTTTTTCATAATGCGAAAGTATTAGGAAAGAACGCAGCTTCTTTACTTACAATTTCAGATTCTTTAGTTACTCATGAAGAGATTAGTGCTGAAGCAAGACAAACTTCATTCGATAAAATGATGAAACTTGCATTAGAAGCTTGTTTGTAAAATGTAGAAATATTAGATGTATTTAGGTACAATAGCATTTATTAGTAACTTAGGATTTTTGGGGATTGCTTTATAATAGTAGAAAACGTTAAAAATCAAACAAAAATTTTATAAATAATAATATAGATATTATTTGAAAATGAAGACAAAGATTAATTAATCTTTAATTCAACAAACACATGCGTTAGTTATTATGAAAAGCAGCCAATGGCTGCTTTTTTATATCAGCATTTTGAAGGATAGTTGATTAATGCATGGTATAATTAGCTTTTAATTCATTAAGTGATTAAAAATAATAATATGGATTAACAATTAAAGTCTTACAAAAAAATTTTAAAAAAGGGTTGAAGTAATGGAGAAAATTTGTGGGCCGTGTTCTAAAAATATAGGAATCTCTAAAGAAGAACGCATGAAACTAGCAGACTCACGTATTAACAAACAGATATACATCTGTCCAAATTGCGAAAATGAGCACAGTTATGTAAGTGCAGTAAAATTAGCTGTTCAAGTAAATAATACTTCGAAACAAGTAATTGAAAAGAAAAAATCCACAAAGAAAAAGATAGTGGAATCAGAACAATTTACATTATTTTAGATTTAATATTTCCATAAAGTCGAACTTTTTATTTCAGAATTCAAGTTGAATACTGGCTAAATTAGCAAGCAATTCCTACAAAAAAGCCACCTTTTAAAGGTGGTCTAAATATACTTCCGATGAATATTCTTCCCATCATAACTAAACAACACAGACTTATTCTCAATATTCATCTCTAAATGTACAACTCTACCTCACAACTGATGAATAAAAGGCATTACCTTCTCCACATAATTACATCTAATCCCATAATTTTGATCTCTCACATTTTCCCATGCCTTGTCGGTAACCTTATATTCCTTACCCCGTCGCTGGATTAAATACTTTCTTCACACATGACAAGCTCTTTTGTTAAGTAGTTTCGAATAAATGGGCTATCGGACTCTAATTCACGAACTTCAAACATTTTTTCTCTTCCGCTGCCAGGTTTTACACCTAACTCACACATTTCTTTAGATGGATGATTGTATCATTCTTCAATGTCTCCAAACATACGTAATCCTAAGTAATATGGATTAAAGCTTGTTTTCGATGGTTGAACAGCAACCGCCTTTAGTTTCGCGTGTTCGCTTGCTTAGTTTGAGTCTAGGTTCAGTTCACTCATGATGCGGATGTGCCAGTAACTTGCCCAGCCTTCATTCATAATCTTAGTTTCAAGACATAGCCAAAATTACGCCATTATTTCAGCATACCTTGTTTCGTTCCATCTAATTCACGACTATAATTTTGATTACATAAAAGTACGTAAGCAATATACTAAACATTCACCTATCAATGAAGATTTTTCTATGTAGGCAGTGTTCACTTTAATTTTTTTAATAATTTTCCGGGCATTTATCGGGCATTTTTTGAAATATTTTATAATACGAAAATAGCCCGTTAATAGAAAAAACCCTCAACGCCAACAGCGTCAAGGGTTGATTTGATTAATATACTGACATGTATTGATCTCTTTCCCAAGGGTGAACTTGAGTACGGAAGATATCCCATTCGATTTCTTTTGCTTCTACAAAGTGTTCGAATAAGTGAGATCCTAAAGCACCTACGATAACTTCATCAGTTTTTAATAGGTCAAGTGCAGCTGCTAAAGTTGCTGGTAAGTCGATGATACCAACTTCTTCGCGCTCTTCTTTAGACATAACGTAGATGTTACGGTCTACTGGAGCTGGAGCTTCTAATTTGTTTTTGATTCCGTCTAAGCCTGCTGCTAATAATACTGATAATGCTAAGTATGGGTTTGCAGCTGGGTCAACTGAACGTACTTCTACACGTGTGCTTAAACCACGAGATGCAGGAATACGAATTAGTGGACTACGGTTTCTTGCAGACCAAGCAACGTAACATGGAGCTTCGTAACCTGGTACTAAACGTTTGTATGAGTTTACAGTTGGGTTTGTAACAGCTGTAAAGTTTGGTGCGTGTTTTAAGATACCTGCGATAAAGTGACGTGCAGTTTCGCTTAAACCTAATTCACCAGACTCATCGTAGAATGCGTTTTTGCCATTTGTAAATAATGATAAGTTACAGTGCATACCTGAACCGTTAACACCGAATAATGGTTTTGGCATGAATGTTGCGTGTAAACCGTGTTTACGTGCGATTGTTTTTACAACTAATTTAAATGTTTGAATGTCATCACAAGCTTTGATTGCGCCAGCATATTTGAAATCAATTTCATGTTGTCCTGGAGCTACTTCGTGGTGAGATGCTTCGATTTCAAAGCCCATTTCTTCAAGTTCAAGAACGATATCACGACGGCAGTTTTCACCTAGGTCAGTTGGAGCTAAGTCGAAATAACCACCTTTATCGTTTAATTCAAGAGTTGGTTCGCCTTTTTCATCTAATTTAAATAAAAAGAATTCTGGCTCAGGTCCTAAGTTGAAATCCGTGAAGCCTAAAGCTTCCATTTCTTTTAACATACGTTTTAAGTTATTACGAGGATCTCCTTCAAATGGAGTACCGTCTGCATTGTAGATATCACAGATTAAACGAGCTACTTTTCCTTTTTCAGCAGTCCATGGGAATACTACCCAAGTGTCTAAATCTGGGAATAAGTACATATCTGATTCTTCGATACGAACGAATCCTTCGATTGAAGAACCGTCAAACATCATTTTATTATCTAAAGCTTTTTCAAGCTGACTTACTGGAATTTCAACGTTTTTGATAATTCCTAGTAAATCCGTAAATTGTAAACGTATGTACTTTACGTTTTGTTCTTTTGAAATACGGAAAATATCTTCTTTAGTAAACTTAGCCATTATAAAAGTTCCCCTTTCGTATGCAACAAACAAAATTAGTCTAACACACTTTAAAATAGAAAAGTAGAGAGATTCTACTTCCACTTTTCTATTTTTTTTATTTTAAATTTTAGTGATTAGCAGTTTAAATATGTTTCTTTTTCCCATTCTGATACACGCAGTCGATATGCATCCCATTCTTCTTTTTTGTTTTGAAGGAAGGAATAAAATACGTGTTTCCCTAAAACTTGTTGTAAAAATTCACTGTTTTCTAGTTCTGCAACTGCTTCAAGTAAGCTTCCAGGTAATGTTTCAATTCCTTCTGCTTTTCTTGTTACATCATCCATCTTATACAAGTTTTCACTACGTTCAGATGGAGGAGTTAATTTTCTTTCAATTCCATCCAATCCTGCAGAAAGTAATACAGCTAAAGCTAAATATGGATTTGCAGATGGATCTGGATTTCGTACTTCGATTCGAGTACCTGCACCTCTTGCAGCTGGTATACGAATTGTACATGTACGATTACTTTGTGACCAAGCTACATAGACTGGCGCTTCATAACCTGGCACTAAACGTTTATATGAATTAACAGTTGGATTTGTGACTGAAGCATTTGCTCGAGCGTGTGTTAATACACCTGCAATAAATTGTCGAGCTGTTTCAGATAACCCAATTGAATCATGTTGATCATAAAATGCATTACCATTATCATTTCCTAGACTCATATGACAATGCATACCTGAGCCATTTTCACCGAATATTGGTTTTGGCATAAATGTTGCAACTAAACCATGTTTTTCAGCAATTGTTTTAACTGTATATTTAAATAATTGAATATTATCAGCTGTTTGTAATCCTGGTGCGTATTTCCAATCGATCTCATGTTGACCGATTGCGACTTCGTGATGTAAAGCCTCAACTTCTAATCCTAATGACTGAAGTGCTTTCGTAATTTCACGACGTATTGTAACTGTTTTATCTAGGGGAGCTACATCAAAATATCCACCGTTGTCATTTGGCACTAATTGATTTCCTTCTTTAGAAAATAAGAAGAATTCTGGTTCAGGGCCGACATTAAATGAAGTAAATCCTTTATCAGTTGCTTTTTCAATTGCACGTTTCAATACATTTCTTGGATCACCTTCAAACGGTGTCCCATCAGGATAATGAACATCACAAATGAAAAGTCCAACTTTCTCTGTAACATCAACTTTCCAAGTATTCAAATCTGGAAAAAGCATCATGTCACTTGCTTCAATTTTCGTGAAGCCATTAATACTTGAGCCATCAAACATAGTTTCGTTGTTAAGTATTTTTTCAATTTGAGTAATCGGTAGTTCTAAATGTTTGAATACCCCTTCTATATCTGTAAAAAATAACTGTACAAACTCAAGGCTATATTTATCAACAGATTTTAAAATCGTTTCTTTAATCATTTATATTTCCCCCCATATAAATATAAAAGCTAGAAAAATCCGGTCTTAATCAATATCTTAATGAAAGAATCGAGACATATCTCCTTGGCGTAGAGAAGTTTTTCCTAATTTACCATTTTGATATAACTCTTGGCGAAGCATTTTTCGAAGCTGTTCATCTGATATTGATTTTTCAACTATAACTTGTTGCACGACAGTTTCTTTGGATTTTTCTGACGATTTTAAATGGAGTACTTCTTTAATTCCTGCTAAATTCAAGCCTTGTTCGATAAATGTTTTTATCTCTAATAATCGATCGACGTCGTTGAAAGAAAATAATCTACGATTACCTTCAGTACGTGCCGGTCGAATTAAATCATGCTCTTCATAATATCGAATTTGTCTTGCAGATAATTCAGTTAACGAAATGACTATTCCAATCGGGAAAAGTGGCGTTGAGCGTCTTACTTGATCATTCATAGCAATGCTCCTTTCGTTCTTCTATTAGTATTTTATTCCATGTCAGATAATCTGTCAATATGATGTTAGAAAATCTAACATGAAATTATTTGTTTTTTATTCTATGCAATATTTATTAAAATTCTACTATTTATTTAAAAAAAAGAGCCCATCCGAATGGTCAGCGTATCGACACATAGGCGGCCTATTTTAAATTCCAAAAAAATTGCAGTTCTTCGTCTGTCTTACAGCTAAATGTGGGTATTTTTGAAGTATTTTTCATTTAGATTTGCATGTATGATCCTCATTTATAGATTTCCAGCTGTTTTCGTTACTTTTTTACTTCATTTAAGGTGAATTAGCGCAAATTTACTAAATTTTTATTTTTGTGCATCTACTTTTGAGCAATTGTTATGATCAGATACCCTAACCCGTATGGGTAATATCTTATCCAAATTAGAATTCCTGTTAATTTAATTGCAGTTTCACTATTTTTATTTGCAGATTCTCTAGTTTTATTTGCACTACGACCTTTATTTGCAGTTTCACTTTACTTAATCGCACCTTTCACAGTTTAATTTGCACGTTCAACTCAAACTACTCTTATTTTTGAATTTCCTATAAATATAAAAATAAGGATGCCTAAAAATGTTACACTTTTAAGGCATCCTGTTTCTATTAATATTCAATTATAAAAATCGTTTAGTTAATGCAAAAATAGTACATCTAAATTCATAGGAATATACAAACTCACATAAAGATACTCATCCGCTCGTAATTACTTTTTACTAGTTTCTTCCTATATAAATAATTTCGGAATAACTTTGTATTAATTCACTAGATAATGCATTATTTATATTAAACTTCTTCCCAACCTTTGAATGTTTCTTTAAAATTACTCGAAACAATTCCCTTTTCTGTAATAATTGCTGTTATTAGTTCATTCGGTGTTACATCAAATGCTGGGTTAAGAACATTAATTCCTTCAGGTGCAATTTGAATATTTCCGATATGTGTTACTTCCGTTCGGTCGCGTTGTTCGATGACAATTTCATTACCTGATTCGATTGATGTATCGATTGTTGATAAAGGCGCAGCTACATAAAATGGAATTTGATAAAAGTTTGCTAATATCGCTAATTGTAATGTTCCAATTTTATTTGCAGTGTCACCATTTGCAGTAATACGATCAGCTCCAACAATGACTGCGTCCACTTTTTTATTTTGTAATAAGTAGCCGACCATATTATCAGTTAGTAATGTAACTGGGATACCGCTTTGGTTTAGCTCCCAAGATGTAAGTCTTGCGCCTTGAAATACTGGTCTTGTTTCTGTTGCATACGCAGAAATTTCCCAGCCTTTTTCTTTTGCTAAGTGCAATGGCGCAAGCGCTGTACCATATCGGCTTGTAGCAATACTACCTGCATTACAATGTGTCAATACAGCCGCTCCATTATGCAATAATGTTAAAGCGTTTTCACCAATTTCCTTGCAAGTCGCTTCATCTTCTACATGTAGTTTGATCGCTTCTTCCATAATGATTAACTTAGCCTCAGAAACTGTCTTTGCTTCTTTGCTAGCTCCAATTAGTCTTTCAACCGCCCAAGCTAAATTTACTGCAGTAGGTCTTGCGCTAATTAATTCATCAGCTAATACTCTTGCTTGAGTATGAAATTCATCGATCTGTTCAGTCTGAATTTCTCGAACGCCTAAATATAGACCATAAGCTGCTGCTAAACCAATCGCAGGTGCGCCTCTTACTTGTAGCTTAACGATTGCTTCTCGTACATCAAGCAATGTAGTTGCATCAAAATAATAAATTTCAGTTGGTAATTTCGTTTGATCTAAAATTTTTAAACTCTCACCGTTCCATTGTAAAGATTCGGGTATTTGCTGTAATGTAGTCATCGATTATTTCTCCAATCCAATTATTAAATTACCAATATTGTTAATATTAAATCTATTTTTAATGCAAAATGCTCCGAATTTTAAGACTTTTTTCTTTACTTGAATTTTTTGATTTTCCTCAAGTGAATCAATATCTTCAACATGAGCAAGACCGATACTTCTTCGGATTAATTCGCATCCAATTACTCCAATTGCGTCCACCCAGTACCCCTCTAATTTTTCTTTAATTAGAGCCTGTTGGTTAAATGGTCTAACACTATGCTCTTCCCATAATCGAATAAATGTTTCATTAAAAACTTTTTCAATGTTTAAAATATGTTCAACAATTTCTTCTTTTTGCTCAGTTCGGCTGAAAAGTTGAAAAATTAAATTCGCTTGAATTTGACCTAAATCAAACCCGATTGGTCCTACAAACGCAAACTCTGGGTCAATAACTTTTGTTTCTGTTGTAGACACGAAAATACTTCCTGTATGTAAATCTCCGTGTAATAACGCTTCTTTTTTTGATAAAAAGTCTAATTTTAACTTTGCTACTTCTATTTGTAGAGCTTCATCATTCCAAAGTTCTTGAATTACTTCTGTTAGCTCTGCTTCATAACTGTTTGTTTCGCAGTTAAAGTATGGGTCAGTATAAACAAGATTTTCTGTTATATCACAAAGTTCTGGATTGTTAAATAGATACTCTAGCTCTTTTTTCTTAGCTGGAGTTGTTCCGAAATCAGAAGTAAAAAATAACGATTTTGCTAAAAAATCACCGATATGTTCTGCCAAAAACGGGTAACTCTTTTTCTCAATTAAGCCTTTTCGTAAAATTTGTAAATGTGAAAGGTCTTCCATTACTGTTACAGCTTGCTCTTCATCATGTTCTAAAATTTCCGGTGAATGTAATGGAATTAAATCATTATATATTTTTGTTGCATTACTCTCGATTGTTGCTCTATTTAATGTCAGAGGCCAGCTTTCACCAACAACTTTTGCATAAGGTAAAGCTTGTTTTATGATTAAGCCTTTTTCGCTTCCTACTGGTGTAACTTTGAAAACTAAGTTTAAATTTCCATCGCCGATCTCTACACTTTCACATAATTCATTTGTAAAATAACCTAATTTTTGTAAATAAGTAATTGCAGTTACCTCTGTTAAAGGTCTATATTCTTTTCTTTGAATGACAGTCATACAATTCATCCCCCTCGATTTTGACAAAATAAAAAGCCTCTTTTCCGAGACGAAAAGAGGCAATGTTAATTGGCTTTCGTCTCTTATCTACCAGAAAATTACTTTTCTGTTGGAATTAGCACCGTGCCTTACTGAGCAATTAAGCTCAGGCGTATTTATTACGCCCCATCTCACAATGGTATTACAGTCGGTTGCTGGGCATCATCGGGCCAAATCCCTCCGCCTACTCGAAATAAGAGTTCGCATATTTGATTTTATACTCGTATTTTAATTTAAAGAATTTTAGTTTGTCAATTACTTTTTTGTAATTTTTTATAGATTCCTTCTCTTCTGTCTTCGAAGATTGGGATTGTACCGCGTATTTCATCGACTTTTTTAGGATCAATTTCGCCAAAAATGATTTCCTCATTCGGACTACCTTTTGAAATTACTTCTCCCCAAGGATCGATTATCATCGAGCCTCCTCCAAAAGTATTCGCTAAATCCTTACCTACTCGATTACATGCTACGACATAGCATTGATTTTCAATTGCTCTTGCTTTTAATAATGTTTCCCAATGATTCATTCGTTGAATTGGCCATTCTGCAACAAAAAATAAAACTTTTGCGCCTTTTTGAGAATGAGCTCCGATCCATTCTGGGAAACGCAAATCATAACAAACAAAACCTGCGGCAGTTAAACCATAAATCTCAAAAAGCCCATCGGTCTCACCTGCTTGAAGATAGTGATGCTCGTTCATTAGCTGGAACAAATGAATTTTATCATACGTTTTAACGATTTCACCTGTTTTGCTTATAACAATTAAAGTATTGGTGACACCATTTTCTTGCGCAATTGGAAATGATCCACAAATTAACGTTACATTATTTGATTTTGCTATTAACTGGAGTTCAGAAATAATTTCCTCTTGATCAGCAGTATGCAATCCAATTTCTTTCAAACAATAGCCTGTTGTCCATAACTCCGGTAATACAATTACCTCTACATTTTCTTTTACAGCCTCAATAATTTTAGATTTCATATTCTCAAAATTAGCTCTTGATTTGCCTAAAATAACGTCAGATTGAATGCAAGCAATTTTCAACATAATTTATTCACCCTATTCTAAATTTTATAGACATTTTTAAATCGAGCATATATGATGGTGAAAGTTATTGCAACAGTCGTTCATGAAAATCATTCGATTACAAAACGATCTAATCTACTTAAATAAATTCTATTTTTGGAGTGATTAACTTGAATCATAATAAACTATTAAACAATTTACCTAAACAATTTTTTGCATCACTCGTTCAAAAAGTCAATGAGTCAATCAATAAAGGTCATGATGTGATAAATCTTGGTCAAGGAAATCCAGATCAACCAACACCAGACCATATTATAAAAGCGTTGCAGCAATCTGTTGAAAATCCAACAACTCATCGTTATTCACCTTTTAGAGGGATGAGTACATTAAAAAAAGCTGTTGTAGAATTTTATAAACGCGAGTATGATGTTGACTTAGACCCAGAAGAAGAAGTGGCTATTTTATTTGGCGGAAAAGCTGGATTAGTAGAGTTACCACTTTGTTTATGTGACGAAGGAGATACGATTTTAGTTCCAGACCCAGGATACCCTGACTATTTATCTGGTATTTCTCTTTCTAAAACGGTACCTTATATGCTTCCGTTACTTGAGCAAAATCAATTTTTACCAGATTATAGCTTAATTCCTCAGAAAGTTTTAGATGCTAGTAAAATTTTATTTATTAATTATCCAAATAACCCTACTGGTGCAATCGCAACAGAAGAATTTTTTAAACATACTGTGGAGTTAGCAAGAAATAATCAAATTACAGTTTGCCATGATTTTGCATACGGTGCTTTTGGATTTGATGGCAAAAAACCATTAAGTTATCTTCAAACTCCTGGTGCAAAAGAGTGTGGTATTGAAATTTATACACTTTCTAAAACTTATAATATGGCTGGTTGGAGAATCGGTTTTGCAGTTGGTAATAAAGAGGTCATTTCAGCTATTAATCTATTACAGGACCATCTTTACGTTAGTATTTTCCCAGCTGTTCAAGAGGCTGCCGCTGTTGCATTAACAGAATCTCAAGAAAGTGTGAAAAAATTATTAGCACTTTATGAAGATCGCAGAAATGTCTTTATTAGCGGTTGTCATGAAATTGGTTGGGAAGTAACAGCCCCAGCAGGTTCCTTCTTTGCTTGGTTAAAAGTTCCTTCAGGATTTACTTCACAAGAATTTGCAGATTTTTTACTTGAAAAGGCACATATTGCAGTTGCTCCTGGGAATGGTTTTGGCGAATTCGGTGAAGGCTATGTAAGAGTCGGTCTATTATCAGATAGCGAAAGACTAAAGGAAGCGGTTACTAGATTAAAAGAAATCGAATTATTTTCAAAATTTAATGTTTGACATTTAGAATTGTTCATGAAATAATGCGATTATATCAAGAATTCAAAATTAAATATTAACTTTATTCAGAGTAGGTGGAGGGACCGAGCCCGATGAAACCCGGCAACCGGCTAGTTAGATAGCACGGTGCTAATTCTCGCAGCGTTTTGCTGACAGATAAGGTGTAGGTAAACCTCTCCTTAGTGAGAGGTTTTTTGTTTGAATAAATACTTCCGGAGGTTATGAAATGAGTGGAATAATAGCAACTTACCAAGTTTACGATAAAAATCACAATTTAGAAAAAAAGGCAGAGTCAATCGCACTTGGTTTGACAGTTGGTTCTTGGACGACTTTACCACAAAACGATCAAATCCAATTGCAAAAACATAAAGGCAAGGTACTTTCTATTCACGAAGTTGAGTGTGAAGAAAATGTCATTAACTTTTTAGGCGATAAACCGACAAAAGGAATTATTGAAATCTACTATCCTAGTTTAAATTTTTCAGCTGATATTCCAGCAATTTTAACAACTGTTTTCGGAAAACTTTCACTTGATGGGGAAATCAAACTAATTGATTTAAATTTTACTGATGACTTATTAAGTCTGTTTCCTGGACCAAAATTTGGTATAAAAGGTATTCGAGAAAAATTGGACGTATATGATCGCCCTTTATTAATGAGCATTTTCAAATCAATCATTGGTAGAGATATTCCATACATTTCGGAAGAATTAAAAAAACAAGCATTAGGTGGCGTCGATTTAATAAAAGATGACGAGATTCTTTTTGACACTATCACATCAATAACTGACCGTGTCACTCACGGGAAAAATATTTTGAATCAAGTCTACGAAAAAACAGGACACAAAACTTTATATGCGGTGAATTTAACTGGCCGTACATATGAGTTAAAGGAAAAAGCGTTACGTGCAGCTGAGGCGGGTGCCGATGTATTTTTATTAAATGTATTTTCTTATGGAATTGATGTACTTCAAGGTTTAGTAGAAGATCCTTCAATCAATGTTCCAATTATGGCTCACCCTGCTGTTTCAGGAGCTTTTACTGCATCGCCGATTTACGGAATTGATGCTGGCTTATTACTTGGTAAACTTTTACGAATTGCAGGTGCCGACTTTAGCTTATTCCCATCACCATACGGTTCAGTTGCATTACAAAAAGAAACAGCATTAAAAATCGCCGAAAATTTAACAGAATCAAATGGATTAAAAGAAACATTCCCAGTTCCATCTGCGGGAATTCACCCAGCGCTTGTACCTCAATTAATTCAAGATTTTGGAATAGAGCAAGTCATAAACGCCGGTGGTGGTATTCACGGTCATCCAGATGGTCCGATTGGTGGAGGAAATGCATTTAGAGAAGCGATATCTGCTACTTTATCTGGTGTTGAATTAAAGGATTATGCACTTCCAAATACATCACTTGAGAAAGCATTACAACTTTGGGGGTAAATAAACAATGGCAATAAAGATTTTTTGTGATTTTGATGGAACGATTACCGAAGGAGATAATATCGTCAATTTAGTTAAGCAATTTGCTCCTCCTTCAGTAAGCGAATTAACAAGCGAAGTATTAAATGGCAATATATCGATTCGTGAAGGCGTCGAGAAAATGTTCGCTACAATCCCTTCAACGAAAAAACAAGAAATGACTGATTTTGTAATCGATCGTACGGTCATTCGAGATGGTATTAACGATTTTATTCAATTTGTAAATGATCAACAAATTGAGTTAAAGGTTGTTAGTGGCGGCTTAGACTTTTTCGTTCATCCTATTTTAGCAGAGTACCTTCCACCTTCTGCTATTTTATGTAATCGTACTGACTTTACAGGTTCAACTGTAAAAATTCATTGGGATCATTCATGTGATACATTGTGTTCGAATGACTGTGGAATGTGCAAGCCTTCTGTTAAGAGAAAATTTAGTGAATCAAATGATTTTATTATAGTCATTGGAGATTCAATTACTGACTTACAAATTGCAAAAGAAGCTAATTTGATTTTTGCAAGAGATTTCTTAAAGAATAAATGCGAGGAACTTTCCCTTCCGTATATTCCTTTTGAAAACTTCTATGATATCCGAGCTTCACTAGAGAAGGAGGTACTAGTATGAAGGACTTTTTCAAACATTATGATGAAATCCGCGAAGTAAAAAAAGTACTTGCTGACCGTGATTGGTTTTTAGGAACTAGTGGAAATTTATCAATTAAAGTAAATGACGAACCTTTAAACTTCCTAGTTACAACTAGTGGTAAAGATAAAACAAAACATACGTATGACGATTTTTTACTTGTGAATGAATTTGATCAATCTGTTTGGGATGATTCAAAGAAACCTTCAGCTGAAGCAATTTTGCATCGTTTAATTTATCAAAATACGAATGCTAAATGTGTTCTTCATGTACACACTTTAGCAAATAACTTTATAACAAAAGATTTTCCATACCAAGATGAGTTATCTTTTTCAGGTATCGAAATTATAAAAGCATTAGGATTATGGGAAGAAGATGCAGAAATTACAGTTCCAATTATTAAAAATCATGCACATATCCCTACCCTAGCAAATGAGTTTCTTCCACATATTAAGAACGATCATGGAGCAGTCCTAATTCATAATCACGGTATTACAGTGTGGGCAGAATCAGCATTTGAAGCGAAGAAGCATTTAGAAGCTTATGAGTTTCTATTCCAATACGCATTACAAGGCATACAAAAAAATTTATTTATTAAAAATTAATTAGTTGGAGGAATGCATTATGGCAACAATTTGGGTAGAAAAAAAAGATTTTCATATTACAAGTGATGTAGAAGTGAAAGCCTATTTAGAGGAACAAGGCGTTATTTATGAAAATTGGAATATCGAGCAATTACATAGCTCATTAAAAGAAAAGTTTATCTTATCAGATGATGAAAAAGCGTCGATTCTTGAAACATTTAAAGCTGAAATCGATGATATTTCTTCAAGACGTGGCTATTTAGCAAATGATATTATTACTCTTTCAGAAGCAACACCAAATCTTGATGAGTTATTAAAAAACTTCAATCGTGAGCATCATCATACGGATGATGAAGTTCGTTTCATTGTAAGCGGCCATGGTTCTTTTATTATTGAAGGAACTGAAGGTTTCTTCCATGTTAAATTAAACCCCGGTGATCTAATTTCAGTACCACCAAATGTTCGTCACTATTTCACATTAGCAGATGATCGTAAAGTAGTAGCTGTTAGACTATTTGTGACGACTGAAGGATGGGTACCTATTTACGAATAATCGTATATAAAAATCAATTGACTCATATCCATTTTAAGATGTGAGTCAATTATTTTTCTACTTCATTTAATTGATCTTCTCGGTAATCAATATATAACGATCCATCTGTTTGTACTTCTACTAAAAATACATCTGAAATTGAGTGAATTCCTGCCCTTTCAAGCTGAGCATTTAACCATTTTTTATCTAAATTTAAATCTGATAGTGCATCTTCATTTACTTCCCCATCAGTAATCACTGCAGTTGAAGTTGGAAATACCAATGTTTTTTTCCACGCTTTATTTTTTTTCGTTTTAACATCTTTTGTTTTCATAACCGATAGACTTCCATCAATTTCAAAAATTGCGTATTCTACATCTTTGAAAGAATAAATATTCTCACATCGGAGCATCCCTTGAAATTGTTCAGTATCTAATCTAGCCTTTTTTAATGCGTTTTCCATTATTTTCCCTTGTCTAATTAATATAATAGGTTCCCCAAGAATTAATCGACGGGCTGATTTAGATTTTAAACTGATATACCCCATAATGATCGTCAAAACTGCCCAACCAACTAATCCGATGATGCCATCCTCAATATCTAATGTTTTAGATGTCGTAAGTGATGCAGCAATATTCCCAATCGTAATTGCCGTAATAAATGTAAAAACATCTAATTGGCTAATTTCTTTCTTCCCCATTAATCTAGTTAAAATAAATAAAACAAAAAATGAGCATATAACTCTAAATAAAACTTCATTTAAGCTCATTTATTTCATCCTTTCTTTCAAACAAAGCAGTTTTATGTACTTACTAATCAACTTAGCGTTTGAAAAATCGAAATAAACTATTCCTTAATATAGAAAAAATAATGTTTGCTAAACTTCGAGATACACCAATTGTACTGGATAAATTTCAACATTTGAAAAGAAGTAATTGCTATCTTCATTTTTTCCCGCTAAAGTAAACAAATTTAGAATTGAAATTTTCGTTCCTTCAATCCGATTCTATTTCTAATCACGCTAAACAATCTATTTATACTCTTCATTTTAGCGACTAATAATTTACCGATTATTGAAGAAAATATTTATATTCTTTCATAATCATTAAATTATTGAGGTGAGGTCTTGAGTAAAAAACTTTCGCTAGTCGGTTTAATATTAATGGTGTTTACAACCGTATATGGCTTTGGTAATATACCAACTGCTTTTTATTTAATGGGATATAGTGCAATTCCATGGTATTTACTTTCAGCTATTACGTTTTTTATTCCATTTGCTTTTATGATGGCTGAGTTCGGAGCAGCTTACAAGCATTCTGAAGGTGGTATTTATACATGGATGGCTGATTCAGTTGGGCCAAAGTTTGCCTTTATTGGTACATTTATGTGGTTCTCATCCTATGTAATCTATATGGTAAGTGTTTCTTCAAAGGTTTGGATACCACTTTCAACGTTCATTTTTGGTAGAGACAAAACGCAATCACTTTCCTTATTTGGCCTTTCCTCTACACAATCAATCGGTTTATTAGCATTACTTTGGATGCTAGTGGTTACTTTTTTTGCTTCAAAAGGAATTGAAAGTATTAGTAAAGTTACAACCATTGGTGGAATAACTGTTTCCTCATTAAATATAGTACTCTTAATCACCAGTATCATCATTTTTGCACTTAATGGAGGGAAGTTTGCTCAACCAATTAAAACATTTTCATCTGCATTCGCTCATTCACCGAATCCAAATTATATATCCGGCCTTGCTATATTATCATTCGTAGTATTTGCCATTTTTGCATACGGTGGCTTAGAAGCTATTGGAAGTTTAGTTGATCAAACAGAGAATGCCGAACGCAATTTTCCAAAAGGTATTACAATATCAGCAATTATTATTTCAGTTGGCTATTCATTAGGAATTTTTTTAGTTGGTATTTTCATAAACTGGTCGCATGATTTAAGCGCGAGCTCGACCAATTTAGGAAACATCACATATGTACTCATGTATAATTTAGGTTTAGAGCTTGGAAAAGCTTTTAATCTATCGTCAGCTACATCAGATACTATAGGCACTTGGTTTGCAAGAATCACTGGTTTATCAATGTTCCTTGCCTATACTGGAGCATTTTTCACCTTAATTTATGCACCATTAAAAACGATTATTAAAGGCACACCAAAATACTTATGGCCAACTAAATTCTCAGATACAAATGAAAAAGGTATACCAGTAAATGCTATGTGGATCCAATTTGCAATCGTTTCAATCACCATTATCCTTACTTCTTTTGGCGGTCAAGGCGCATCTTCATTTTTTAACAAATTGACTCTAATGACTAACGTTTCGATGACTTTACCTTATATATTTTTAGGAATTGCCTATCCAATGTTTAAAAAGAATGATCGAATCGACAAACCATTTCAAATATTAAAGTCAAATTCTACTGCTTTATTTGCAAGTATACTCGTCATATTAGTAGTTGGGTTTGCTAACTTTTTTACAATCATCCAACCAGCTATTGAAGGTGATTTTAACTCGACAATATGGATGATAGCTGGTCCAATCTTCTTTTCAATATTAGCATTATTAATCCTTAATCGCTCCAGGAAACAAAACCAAAAAGAGAAGAAAATCGCTTAACAATTCTTTCCCACAATTTGTTAACATCACTTTTGAAAGTAACTTAGAATTGTGGCACATACTAATTTTGGAGGTGATAATTATGGGTCACAATCAAAATCCACATGTAAAAAAGAAAAACAAAAATAAAGGGCAACCAATACCAGCTGCAATCAATTCTGAAGGCTATTTTGCCCCAAGTAAATCAAATACTGAAGCACTTAATGAAACTAAAAATCAATAAAAAAATGACCGTCAAATTTTTTTGGCGGTCTCTTATAGTTATTTACTCATCGAATCTGCAGTTTTTACTAAATCTCTAATAGTAAATTGTTTACCTGTTTCCTCTGAAAAAAGAAGTGAAATTGAATGATATAGCCCATCTTTCTTCCAACGAATCGTTTTTGTATTATCATCATCATCAACAATTAAAACTTTTGTACCATCTTTTAATTTTGTTATTTTTAAAGGTTGCTGATTTTTTGGGAAGGTGTATTTTTTATTATGATAAGTGATGACAAACATTGTGATCTCTTCTTCTTCATTTGAGTAATTAAAAGAAGTAGCATTAATAGCTCCATTTGATTTATTATTTAGTACATCCATTGTGACGTCCTTTGCTCTAAACGGTAGCCTTTCTGGTACTACTAGCTCTTCTTGTACATCTTTAGGTAATTGATCTACAACGTTTTTCACAGTTTTAGGATATTCTTTTTTTAATGATTCAACTGCATTATTACCATGCGAACAAGCTGTTATGAAAAGAATTGAGAATAAAAGAATTATTTTTTTCAATTCACTAATAGCCTCCCTATTTTTCCAAATCTATCGTTTAATTTTTCTATTTAATATCTCTAAATATCTTCATTTTAACCTTAAAAAAATAAAAACTGCCTTTATTGTATAAGACAGTCTTTAATCTTATTCTTATAGTTCAACAATAACAATTTTCCCTTGTTGTACATATAATAATATTTCTGCATTTTCCGTTTCATTTCGGTATGTATAACATGTAAGATCTTCAATCCCACCGTGTGAAACATCGTGAACTGTATTTATTAGTTTGTATTTATTACCTCTAAATTCTATTTTTCTTTCGATAGATGGCTGTTCTTCTAAAATTTGTTCCTTCGTTCGAAAATTCATGTAATCACTCCTTTGTTCATCAATAGTATTGCCATAATCTTAGTTTTCAATTTTAAGTGCCGTACCGAATCCAATGACATAACCGTCAAAATCCCGCACAGAAAATTCCTTCTTCCATACTCCCAAATCAAACTCAGTTAATTCAGGCTCGGAATCAATCACAGCACCATTTGCTTTTAATTCATCATAAAGCAAATTTAGTTCATCAAAATTATTAACATAAGCGTAAGCATTCCAAGTATCTTTAGTCGACCTAACAGCTTCCTTATTCTTCGCTTGAATTAATTTGAAACCTAATCCAAAATCATCTCTTACCGCCCAATATTCGTTAACTTCAGACCTCCTCCTAACTTTTGTTTTCCCATACTATGTAAATTCAATTATTTTATCTATTTACCTTCCATTTCACATAATGATAACTTCTTTATTTATCAATCTTTTACTACATGATAAAAATTTAAGTGTCTAAATTATAGCGAATTTAATTGCAGTTTTTTTAATTTTATTTGCACTTCGGCCTTTATTTGCAATCTCTGATTTCTTATTTGCACATTGAACAGTTTAATTTGTACTTCGACTTTTATTCAACCACTTTTTCTTCAAAATATTTCCTATAAATAGAAAATGAGGGTGTCCATTACCCTTTTGGACACCCTCTCTTTTATTAGACTTCTAGAGCCATTTTTAAAAGTTCTACAAACAAGATTGATTGTTCTCTCATCATCAATTCTTCATTCGAAATGATTGCATAATCTAATGCTAGTCCATCAATAAAAGAAACAATCATTCTTGCTACTATTTCACTATCATACTTAGAGCTAAATTCTTTATTTTTTTGACCTTCTTTAATGACATCAGAATAGATTTTTATTCCAAAGTGATACCGCTCTTTTCCATATTTTCTTCTTCTACTATCATTTCGACCAGTTATAAAAAACTCTAAAACACTCGGTGCCAAAGGATCCATTTTATCATTTGGCACCCTGCTTTCACCAAAAATCCTTAATAAGAGCAATTCCCAATATGAATCAACTTTTTGATTTAACTTCTCACGTGTTTCATCGTATACTCTTGAGAGTGAATCAGCTAATATTGCTTCAAACAAATCTTCTTTATTAGCAAAATATTGATATAATCCTCCTCGACTTACGTTTGAAGCATCCATTACATGCTTCATTGTAGTTCTTTCATAGCCATTTTCGATAAATACTTGTTTAGCCGCTTCTAATATTTTAGTTCGACGTTGCTGTTGGTGCTGCTTGCTGACTTTCGGAGACATCTTTCTTCCCTCGCTCTAATCTGTTTTTTGTTAAAAGTCCGATTAGTGAAACAAACACTAAAAGCGACGCAGTTATAATAAAAGTTGGAATAACACCTAAAACCGTTGATAACCATCCTCCTAATAACGGGCCGATAATTGTTGCTGTAGTTGTTACACTTCCAATTACACCAAATACTCTCCCTGTTAACGCAACAGGTGTTTCGACTTGAACTGATGCCTGGAATGGTACAAAAACTAAGCAAGCTGCAAAGCCTGCAAACAGACCTAATAATGGTGCCCAAACAATTGAATAATCGACATTATAATGTGTAAATACCGCCATCATACCAAAACCAAGTCCGATTCCACAAACTCCAATTAACATTAAAGGATAGGCACGATAATTCGTTTTCTTCACTAAAATTAAACTAGAAAAAAACATTCCAACCCCAGATCCAGTTACTAAATAGCCGAATAAACCTGGAGACGCATTTTTAAGTTCCCTGATTAAAACGATAATTTGCGAATCTGATAATTGCAAGATTAATAGACTAAAACCTAAAAACAACATACCTACTAAAATTTGTGTATTTGATTTAATAAATGTAACGCCTTCCATAAATTCAGCTTTAAAAGTAGATTTGCCCTTTTCTTTTTCTTCTTTAATCTGTTCAACAGCTTTTGGTAGGAAGAAAATTAAGATTGCCGAGATAATAAAAGAAACTGAATTAATATAAAATACTGGTGTAGTACCAGCTGCTGAAACTAGTATCCCACTTAAAATCGGTCCAAAAATTTTCGTTGCCGAGTCAATCATCGTTGTAATAGACATCGCACTCTTTATTTCTTCATTCGGAACTAATTCTTTTAACTTACCATTTTTTGCAGGATTAAAAATTGCTGAAAACAATCCAATCGTAAACAAACAAATGTAAACCATCCACAAAGTATTTGCTAATGCAAGGATAACAAACAATCCCGCCCGAATAAGATCAGAGATAACCATTAAATATTTTCGCCCAAACCGATCTGCTATCGTCCCTGCTACAGGGCCTAATAAAGCCATCGGGACAGCAAGACATAAAATAATAAATGATACTTCAATCGGCGTTGCATTCCACTTTATCCCAACAAGAGTAACAATTGCCACAATACTTAACCAATCTCCTATACTAGAAATTGCTTGAGCCGTCATTAATGTCAAGAAACCTTTATTATTCATGATCCCCTTCATCAAACTTACCCCCTTAAAACGACATTGGTGTCTTTTTTCATTTAATTATAGCGACACTAATGTCGTTTTTCAATCAGTTTTTTCTGATATTTCCAACTATTTATTAATTCTTCGTTTAAATTTATTCAAAAATGGGATTAAAAGTATATTTTTTTTGCTTACTTGCAAACTTCTCTTAAAGTAAGTTGTCTTTGCGCAGTTTTTATATAGCTGTAGCATTAATTATTCTAAATATGATTAAAAGAGAATAAAATTTCAAATGATAAAAAAATTTATAGAAAGAGTTGGTTCTTATGAGTCTAATCCATAAACTTTCAAAGGACCAGATGATTTCCATCATTCGTAATGGATTAACTACAACAAATAATCCACAAAAAATTACGATTGTTGGAGCAGGATTGGCAGGTCTAGTAGCCGCTTCATTATTAAAGGAATCAGGTCACCAAGTGATCATATTAGAAGCAAATAATCGTGTCGGTGGAAGAGTTTATACGGAAAGAGAGGCTTTTACAAATAACCAATACATGGATTATGGTGCTATGCGTATACCCGAAACTCACTATCTTGTTTTTGAATATATTAATAAATTTAATTTATCAGTTCATAGGTTTATTAATAGTACTCAAAATGACTTGATTTATATTAATGGAGTAAAAACTACAAAAAAGGAATACGAACAAAATCCAGATATTATAGGCTATCCAGTCATTCCTTCTGAAAAGGGCCTTAACTATGAACAACTTTTAGAACTAGTTATTAAACCTATTTTAGATTATATTAATCAGAATCCTGATGCTAATTGGGAAGAGATTATCAAACTTTTTGATCATTATTCGATGGATCAGTTTTTAAAATATAATCCTAATGGTACTAAATTATCTCAAAATGCTGTTGAATCAATTAAAGCCCTTCTAGGTACAAGAGGTTTTCCGGAATTAGCATTTACGGGTATTTTAAGAGAATTCAAGATTCTATTTTCAAATCCTTATTTATTCGAAATTACAGGAGGAAACGATAAACTGCCAAATGCATTTTTACCTCAACTAAAAAACGAACTATTTTATGGGCAAAAAATGACTAAAATAACTCAAGATAAGGATCAAATAACAATTCATACAGTACACACAAAAAGTAATGAATCATTTCAAACTTCTTCAGATTTGGCAATTATTACGGTTCCATTCTCTGTACTTAATTTTGTAGAAATAATACCTCAGAATTCCATTTCGTATAGTAAGTGGCTTGCAATCCGAACTACTCACTATATGGCATCAACTAAAGTTGGATTACAATTTAATACGAGATTTTGGGAGAAAGAAGGATTATATGGTGGAAGGTCAATCACTGATTTACCGATACGGTTTACTTATTATCCTAGTAGAAATTTAGGCAGTGATGGCCCTGGGACTGTATTAGCTAGTTATACATGGGAGGATGATGCCCTATACTGGGATAGTTTGTCTGAAAATGAACGAATACAGCAAGCATTAAAAGATTTATCCTATTTATTTGGCAATCAAGTATATACCGAATTTGTAACAGGCTTCACTCATAGCTGGACCCAAGATCCATATGCAGCCGGAGCAGTTTCAATGTTAAAGCCTGATCAACAAAAGGAAATTGGAGATTATATCGCTTCTCCAGAAGAACGAATACATTTTTCAGGTGAACACACATCTTCAATACCAGGTTGGATGCAAGGTGCAATTGAATCTGGCATTCGAGTTGCTTATGAAGTAAATTCGCAAAATTAATTGAATCTAACCAAATTGATTGTAAAGTTGCTTAGGCAACTTTTTTTTATTGTAGGTAATCGCATTATTTACGTAAAACTGACAGAAAAATTATATACTACTAATTTAATCACACTGTCCAATTGAAAGGGATTGAAAAAAGTGTTTATGTCGACTTATAAGAATATTAAAACTAAGTGAAGGTGAGACACTAGTGGTAGCAATTTTAAATCTATTAAAACCAATTCTATTAATCCAATGGTTTTATAGAGTAAAGACAGAAAAAGCTATAAGAGACTCTATAAAACTATTGAAGAATAAAAAAAATTACTGAAAATTTGTCGGATTAATGTCATCGTGCTCAAGTAGTCAATTTCTCAAACAAAAAATAGAAGCACAAATTGGCTCCTATCTTTAATTTAATTTATTTTTTTATCCCATGTACACCCAAATACTGAATCCAATTATTCAAAAGAAAACCCAACAGATTGACCCTTTTCCCAATTTTGTTTTTTCTGTTTACGTAAACTTGATCTCATTTCATCGCAAAGTCGAATAATATCAACCTTTTGTTCACAATCCCACTCGATAATGATTGAAATATATAACTCATTCAATTGGGCATATGAAAAATCACTAGTTGAATCAATTAATAACTGCATTTCTTCATGATTTAAAATTCGAGATAGTTTCTTCTTCTGTAAATAACTAGAGCGCATTTCTTTTGTAGGTTGCTTAATTTCATAAGCTCGATCAAATCTACCAGAGCGATTCATTAATGCTGGATCGATTCTTTCAGGATAATTAGTTGTCCCAATTAAAAATAAACCTTCTTTTGAAGTTGCACCATCTATCGTATTTAGAAATACTGAACGTACTGATGCAGGCATACTATCAATATCCTCTATTACCAATACCATTGGCGTTAATTTTAATACTGAACTAAAGACTTCCTTAATCGTGTAACTTGAAGTATATTCTGTTATTTGCCAATACGCAACTGGTGCGTTAATACTACTTGCGATTGATTTTACTAAAGTCGTTTTTCCATTACCCGGATCTCCAAACAATAAAAATCCTCGTTTATAAGGGATTTCATAAGTTTTAAAGAACTCTCGCCCTTCATTAAAGAAATGGTCAATTGATCTATAAATTTCTCTTTTTAACGGCTCTTCTAAAAACACATCTTCCCTACTAACCATTTTAGTGATATTTTCAATTGAAGTTTCTACACCGTCATCTGTATCTGTATATACCGTTACATAATTTTTAATATAATCTCGTTTTCTTTTTAACACATATTGAAAAAAGGATGAAAGACACGCATCATTTTTAGCAAAAATTAAGTCTCTATTATACTGATTATCAGCTTCAAAAATCATTGCTTTCGATAAAGCTACTCCATAATTCGGATAATAATATAGCCCATTTTCAACTCGAGGTTTAATAATGAGTTCCATTACTTTTTCAGTGTGATTCGAAGAAATAGTTTTTGTTTCAAGCTCTTTATAAATATGGCTGATTAATTGAACCTCTATTGATTCTTCTTTAAGATCCTCTTCAAGAATTTCCCAAATTTCATTTGTTGTTTCTTCATCAGAATACATATGGAATTCTACTCCAAATTGTTCAAAAAGCTTATGTTGGATTGTTGAGATGATCTTCCCGTAGTCGTAATAAAAAGGTAAAGTATTTCGTTCCATATCTTTCGAATCAAATAAGACAGTTCTTTTTGTCATGCAATTCTCCTTTGTTTTCCAATCTTTCTTATCATTCTAAATCCTTCGTTTCTATATGTCTAGGGTTGAACGTATTAGATAATACTTAATTTTGTATTAAATATAAGGGCTTGCCTACCTAAATACGAACAAATTTTGAACTTTATTCATAAATTTAGTATTTTCGTGCATAAAGTACTGATTTTTGTTCATAAAAGACGGAATATCGTTCATAACGGGTTTGAGGCAATTTCTGTGGGTTGAAGTTTATATTTTATATTACGAACATTAAGTGAACAATATTGATAAAGTTGTGAACTCCGTTGATATAATACTAGGTTTCGTTGATAAATAGGCTATTCTCGTTGATATATTCCTTATTAGATATAAATCGTATATTAGAAAGTATAAAAATCGACTAATTATACCCACCGATTCACGAAAACACTAAAAACCCACAAGTTAAATTAATTTACCTTGTGGGTCACTATATAATTGCTCAATACTTTTAATCTCCAACTGAATTATGCGGTGGTATAATCTTTCCTTTTCTAGAAGGATTGGAATGATGTCGGTCTTCTTCTGTATTTATTTCCTCAGGTAGACGTTTTGGTGCAATCGGAACATTTTTCATTTCATAATTAATCACATCTGAAGAATGTAGTGTAACAATCATGCTACCACCATATCTTTTTGCTCGAATTAAGATTGGCTGATTATATTTATTTTGGAAACGGAAGTCAGGCCCGTACCAGCTAACTGTCGCATCACGGCCTGATGGTACATAGGGAACTCGCCTACTATGGGAATATCGTTCAATAATTTTCAAACCAGCTCGATCAACGGCATTAAAAAGCGTTGAAGACACTTGGCATATTCCTCCTCCAACGCCCTCAGACAATTCGCCTCTTACGATAATTGGAGCTCGTTTATATCCCTTTGCGCCACTTCTTTCTCCTACAACCTTATTGAAGGAAAAAATTTCATTCGGAAAAACGACATAATTATCTATTGCTTTTGCAGCAAGTGAAATATTGTGTACACGGCTTGTATTATTAGAATTAAAATATGTTACATATTGACCGATTTGTTGAATTTTAATATGGGCTAATAATTCGCTATCTACTTTCGGATAAATATCTAACTCTGGTACTTCAATTTGTGATGGACCTTTTCCATAAAAATATGTAGTAAATTTATCTTTAAACTCATTTCGATAAAGTTTGTAACCCACTTGACCAGGCACAATTCTACCTTCTTCATTAATAGATGCATTGATTGGTTTACGATAAATTTCTTGATCAAGTTTTTCAATAAATTCATTAAACTTTTTATCATTTATCATTGGTGTCCCTGGAAGTGCCATTGTAAAATCTGTCCGATTTACAACTGCAATTGGATGACCCTGTTGAATAACAGTTAAGCTGTCAGGAAGTTCAACAGATTGTGTTAATATGAAAAAACTAGCTAATAATTTTTGCAACATAGTTGGATTACCTCCCAACTTTAGTATGAACAAGATTTAATACTTTCATGTTTTTTCCTTTTTAAAGTTTTCCAAAAAAAATCGAGCTGCAATAATCACAGCTCAATTCAATTTACTAATTATTCGAAATGTATTCTTTAACTATGATATTAATCGTGTTAAAAGCCTCATCTTCAATTGCTCTATTAGAACCCTTATTTGCATCATAAGTAATTAAAGCCTTCCATAATGCCCAACCTCTTGCTCGATTCCAAGTGTTTTCATCAAACTTTAAAACCTCTTTGAAGGTTTTTCTACTATTCGCATCGAAAAATGTCCACGCCATTGCAGCATCGCAAGAAGGGTCTCCCACGCCAATAATTCCAAAGTCAATTACAGCACATAGCTTATCATTATTTACAAGTAAATTCCCAGGAGCAATATCACCATGTACCCATACTGGTTCTCCGTCCCATTTGGAGTTAAGAGCTGTTTGCCAAATTTCTGTTAATAAATCTTCGCTAAAAATCTCTTTTGTTCGATCGATTGTATCTCTTGTTTCTTTGTCGTAAACAGCTAGATTTCCGCCTCTATAGAAATTATGCTCTCCTGCTTTTGGTCCGTGACTTGCGTCAATTAACTGTAGTTCATTTAAAAATTGCCCTAAATCAGTTGCAAAATTATTTAAATCACTTAAATTATTTTTATTCAATGTTTCCCCAACAATCCATTCATTTATAGTCCAAGGCCATGGATAGTATTTACTTGGTTTTCCTTTAGCTAGCGGTTTAGAGATTGGTAAACTTAGTTTACTTGCCAATATTGGCAGCCAAGTATGTTCCTTTTCAACTTGAGGGACATAGCATTTTGCACTTGGTAATCTAATACTCATTCGATCTCCTAAATGGAAGGTTCTGTTATCATGTCCGCTTAATTCAACAGGTTTTATTTCTAAATTAGACCAGTGTGGAAATTGTTCTTTGATTAAGTTTTTAACTAAATCAACATTTATATTTTCCATTTTTTCTCCTCAGTGTTAATGCTCATTTTATAAAACATTAACAATTAATCTATTTTTTATTGTTGAGTAATTAAAATGAATGTAACGCCAAATTGATCTGTTACTGTTCCAAATGCAGGGCTAAATGGAACCTCCTCTAGTGGTGCGATGATCTGTCCACCTTGTCGTAATGAATTAAAAATACTTCTAGTTTTTTCTACATTGTCTACTGAAAGGTTAATAGTAACTTCTACTTTTTTATTTTGAGCAGGCTGGACAAATTCCACTTCTTCACTACTTACGTCTGGATTTGTCTGAGTAGGTGCGTCAAATAAAATCAGTTCACTTTCACCAATTTTTAGTATTGCGTTAGAAATACGACTCTTTAAGGCTTCAGAACAAGGGAATGGCATTTCTCCATAAGTTTGTATAGAAAGGATTTTTGCCTCAAGTTCACTTTCATAAAAATGAACTGCTTCTTTAGCATTACCACTCATTACAATACATGGTGTAATTTTCATAGTCATTAAAACTACCTCCTTGTTAATTTTGATTAAACGTTTAATTTATAAGCTTTGACTGCTTTCTCTAAAAGTGCCATAGCTTCTTCTAATGTTTTTTTAGTGCAGGCATAATTTAATCGCATAAAACCATCACCATTTAGTCCAAAACCACGGCCTTCATTTAAACCTAATTTCGCATCGTTTATTATGAATTCGTTTAAATGGTCGCCTTTTAGGCCAAGACCTCTAAAATCAAGCCATCCTAAATAGGTCGCTTCTGTAACTCTCATTTTCACTTCTGGAATATTAGTTTTTAAGTAATTATGTATGTACTCTGCATTACCTTTTAAATAGACCAGTAACTCATCTAACCATTCTTCTCCTTCGTTATAGGCTGCAATTACTGCATCAATACCAAATATATTTAAATTTTCCAAACTCGCACGTGCAATTGCATGTGTAAACTCAATTGATAGTTCTGGATTTGGAATAATTGCAAGTGAAGAAAATAAGCCTGCAATATTAAATGTTTTACTTGGAGACATAAACGTTATACTCATGTTTGCCGCGTCTTCACTTAAAGAATAAAATGGTGTATGACTACCTTTTTCAAAAACTAAATCAGCGTGAATTTCATCTGCTATGACAATGATTTTATTCTTTTTACATATTTCGAATAGTCCTGATAATTCTTCTTTCGTCCACACTCTTCCGACTGGGTTTGCTGGGCTACATAAAATTATCATTTTAGTTTTAGTTGTTATTTTATTTTGTAGATCTTCTAAATCCATATAATAATAGCCATCTTCTTCGATTAAACAATTTTCAATGATGTTTCTACCATTATTTTTAATCGTACTGAAAAATGGGAAATAAACTGGTGGTTGAATGATGATTTCATCTCCAGGCTTCGTAAATGCATCAATGGCTAAATTTAACGCTGGAACAACACCAGGTACAGTCTTTAACCATTCGCGTTTAATTGAAGTATTATAGCGCTTGTTTGCCCATTTCATAGCTGAAGCAAAAAAATCTTCAGGAATATGGCCATACCCGTAAATAGGATGTTGGGCTCTTTTTGTGATCGCTTCAACAATTCCAGGAGCGCAAGCAAAATCCATATCAGCAACCCATAAAGGTAAAACTTCTGTATTACCAAATACTTTATCAACCGAATCCCACTTCGTACTATTCGTTTTTCTTCGATTATGTTCTTCATTAAAGTTAAATGTCATATTAATCCCCTACCGTTCTTCATTCAATCAGTAATTACAATAATTAAGTTTTTAGTTAACTAATAGTATTTCTGCAAACGAAATTTATATCCTAATTATACTATTCCAAAAAAAAATTCAAATCTATATTCTTCAAATTTTTAATTTAATACTCATAATGCTGATCTATAAAATTGTTAGTACGTGAAAATACACAAGAAACTTTAAGATTCGATGAATTGGTCATTGTAATTAGAACTAGAATTGAGCCAAATTAGGAGTTTACTACTGTGCGTCGTTTTAATTTTAATGAATGAAGAATTTTTTACAATTAGTAAGGAGATAACAATTATAGTATTTGTTTAAATAATACATGGTTGCAAATATGTACCAAAAGGTAATGAATGGAGGTTATGTAATGAAAAAAGAGGATGAATATACTGATGATATGAATCAGTTGTTGGAAATTATAAATGCAAAAGGTGACACTGGTGAACTGCTTGAAATTGTTGACAAATATAAGCAAGCAGAAAATCCGGAGTGCAATCACGATCTCTTTTATCAAGAGCTTAGAGTGATCGCTGAGGATAGTGCTAAAGAAGATTAAAAATCTATCTAGAATATGCTAATAAGAGTAGTGGAACTTTTTTGCTCCACTACTATTTATCTATTACTAATACTATACTGAATTATTATGTATTAGAGACATTTTATAAACTATATTTCTCAGTCGGAATTTTACCTTTTAAAATATCGTATTCGGCTTTCATCTCACCAAACTTCTGAGCATTTCCGTTATCCGGTGCATAATCTGGGTGCCACATTTTTGTATATTCTCTCATTTGCTTCTTCCAAACTTCAGCATGTTCATTAGGATCGAAGTATTTAAAATTATGTTTTTTATTTTTTTTGATTGAAGTAGAGTAATTCCTTAAATACTCTTCCCATACTCTAGCCCAATCAACTATTTTCTTTTTGTATTCTTTTGCTTTCTCAGCATTTTTTCTTTTTTCTTCCCTTTTCCAGTCTTCCATTCTTTGACTAAAATCTTTTACGCCTTCTTTTGAGTTTCTCCATCTTTGTTCTGCATCTCTTATTTCCTGATCTGTAATACTATCCGAATCTGCATTATTGTTAAGAAATTCATTATGATTTTCAAATTCATTTTGATTTATTTGAAATTCGTACATTTCTTCAATCATTTTTTCCAATAGTTCTGCACTGGTTTTCCCTGTAAGTTGGGATAGCTTTTCTAATTTTTCTGTAGATTCTATTTTAACTTTGTGAGTTATATAGACGTATTTAGCTTTTCCTCTCAAGCACCTCAACTCCTTAATTAAATGTTACTATACAAGGATGTATCTATATATTAAAAAATGAAGTCAATCATGTTACATTACATGCACTGTATGTACATATAATTGAGCTATGTTTGGTCTAAAAAGTATCATATATAAAATATTAATAATAATGGGTTTGTTGTTATTTACGTTTGGCAGTTTTCATTCAAAGAGAATCAAACAACAGAAATGTTTGTATTAAAAATTAAATAATTTTTATTATCAACTTATTTTATTCTATATTAATCCATTGCAACCTTTTTTAAATCGATAATTATTTTTTATCAAGCTCAATAATTTTTTTAAAATTCTAACTTAATTAAGTTTTTTGTACAATTAATATATGAACTAATCGACTTGAGGAGTGATTTTTATGATTAATCAATTTAAAAAAATCCCAACAACTTGCATTTCAGATGTGATGGATGGATTAAATAATATGGATCCTTCCATTAAGCCTTTAAAAGAAGAATATAATTTTGTAGGAAAAGCACTAACAGTTAAAATTCCTGTTGGTGATAATTTAGCAGTGTTAAAAGCAATTCGAGAAGCGACTCCTGGAGATGTGATAGTCATTGATGCTAAGGGAGATCAGTATCGTGCAATTGCAGGAGACTTTGTTGTAGGAATGGCAAAAACAATGGGGGTTTGTGCGATTGTTGTTGATGGGGTAATTCGCGATATAAGCGGTACGAAGAAATTAAATTTCCCAGTATTTTGTAAAGGCACCACCGTAGCTTCAAGTGGGAAACATGGAATTGGAGAAATTAATGTGCCGATTTCTTGTGGAGGTGCATCAGTAAACCCAGGAGATATTATTGTAGGTGATGCTGATGGAGTAGTTGTAATCCCTCAATCTGATGCAAAAACAATATTAGAAAAGTCTTTAGATAAATTGAAAAAAGATGAAATTAGAGAAGTACAAGTTTCTCCTAATATTGATGCGATTAAGTCTTATATTGATCAAATGCTATTGAAGTAGTCGAAAAATGTTTACTTTAATAGATTAATAAGGTTCTTTAATTAGCCTTACGAGAACTAAAATAAGAACCTTATTTAATCGCATTTTCATTAGATGTTAAAATTCTATTTTTATTTTTTTGACATCATCTATTATTTTAGTAATCAATTCTTTTACAGTTACATTATTAGCTAATCTCGGACTTTGTCCTGACCAAAGAGACATATACTCTTTATTACTTTGTTTGGCAGCTGCTATTCTAATAGTTTGTGTAATCGTATTTTGTATAGGAAACTGAGGAACTGAGTTTTCGTGTTGTCTCATTTCCATAACAAATTTATTTCCGACTCCTCTTGCCCATTTTCCTGAAAATGAACGAGTCAAAACTAACTGCTCTTCAGTTGCATTTAAAATTGCATTTTTATGTACTTCATGCGCCCCACTTTCAATACAGGTTAAAAATGCAGTACCCATTTGTACCGCTTTTGCCCCTAAGCACATCGACGCAGTTAATCCTCTTCCATCCATAATTCCGCCTGCAGCAATTATTGGGATGTTAACGTGGTCTACAACTTGTGGAATAAGTGACATTAAACCAATTAAACTTTCCTCATCGTCACTTATGAAATTACCTCTATGCCCACCTGCCTCACTACCTTGAACAACAACTAAATCCATTCCTGCTTTTTCGATTTCAATCGCTTCTTTCAGCGTTGTAGCTGTTCCAATCAAAATAATATTATGAAACTTTAATTCTTTAATTAATTCTATAGATGGCAAACCAAAAGTAAAAGAACAAATAGGTACCTTCTCTTCAATTATTACTTTAATTTGTTCATGAAATGTTTCGGTAAGTCTATTAAAACTTGGTAGTTGTATCCGCTCATCTTGTTTTAAATTTAATTCTTCATTTATTGGTAAGAGCAAATGATTACTTGCTTCTATTTCATTTTCATCAATTTTGAAATCATTTGGAACAAACAAATTTATTCCAAATTGTTTAGAGGTTAATTTTTTTATTTCTCTAATTTGCTCGCGTATTTGCGAGGGAGTCATATAACCGGCCCCGATTGTACCTAAACCACCGCAATTTGATACTTCGGCAACAAGCTTCGAAGTTGTAATTCCGCCGGCCATTGGTGCTTGAATAATTGGATATTCGATATTTAAAAGCTCTGTAACTTGATTTTTGAACATCAATTTCACCCCATTTATTAGTTATTTTCAATCTAACAAAAAAAGTCCCGAATAGTCTACTAACACTACCCGGGACTTACCTATTAATATATTACATTCCAGATTTAGCAGGAACATTTACGCCTAGATTTAAAAGTCCATGACCTTCCTCTAGTGTACTGTATCCGAGCGGGACAGTATGACTAATTAGAAGCTCAAATAGTTCTGATTCAGTGATTTTCTTGTTCGTCTCAGTTTCGTATTGTTGAATTAATAAAGCAAGCGCTCCTGAAACATGCGGTGTTGCCATCGAAGTACCTGAAAGTACGGCATATTGATTTGTTGGATAGGTAGATAGAATCTTTTCTCCCGGTGCAACCAAATCAATTTCATCATTTGTATTACTAAATTGTGATAACCGTTTTTGAAGATTTACAGATCCTACTTCTATTACTTCATCATATGCACCAGGATAGCTGTATTCATCAGTCGATCCATCTCCGTCACCTTCATTTCCAGCTGCACATACAACGGCAATATTCTGTTCAACCGCTCTTTGAATCGCCGCATGTAACGAAGTATCATCCCCTGGACCACCTAATGACATTGAAATCACTCGCACTGTTTCTCCATTAGACCCTTTCCAATTTGTTGCATAATCAATGGCTTGTACAATTGATTCAATACTTCCCTCACCAGCACCAGTCAGTACTTTAAGAGCTAGAATCTTTGCTTTTGGAGCAACGCCGACTACTCCTTCTCCATTTTCAGAAGCAGCAATCGTTCCACATACATGTGTCCCATGTCCATTATTATCTAAGAATACGTTTGGGTCTCCACCGTAGTCTTCAGTAAAATTATATCCACCAATAATTCGATCTTGTAAATCAGGATGGTCGGTTTGACAGCCTGTATCAATAACTGCAACGACCACATCTTCCCCTTGACACCCTTTTTCCCAAATAGACTTAGCTTCGATTAACTGAACTCCAGGTGGTACTTCCTTCGTATAATCCTTAACTTCTTCCAACTTAAAAGGAATTAATCTAAATTTTGACATGCCTACCAGCTCCTTTTTGGGATTTATACTTAAAGGATAAATCTTTGAGGTATTAATTAGTATTCTACATCTATCCATAATTTCCCTTTTATTTAATTCAAATTTTCATAATTTTTATTTAGCGTCTTTAGATCTATTTTTAACAGTTTCTACTCCCTACAATTAATAGAAATCGTTGCGTTCACTTCATAAAAATTTTTCCATCATTTTACATCAAATTAATCTTAGCTTAAAAAAAGAGTTTTATAATCTATAAGTGTTAAGGTATTTTCAACCTAGGGGGAATAAGATGCTTACTAATTTATTAACTGAAATCAAATTTTGGTGGTTTGGAGAGTTGAGAGAAGAAGCAGAAGAACTAGAACGAATTGAATCTAAACATACAAGAGTTCGATTTGACTCTGATATTTATGAATTAATTCGCATACACTAAAAAATTTAAGATTGCTATAGAAAGATAAATATAAAAAAATCACCACAAGTTTAAATTCCCTTGTGGTTTTTTGTTTGCTCCTAAAGTTAATTTTTAGACTTTTTACTTAAGAAACAAGCTTTGAAATTCTACTTGAATACATAAGCTTATACAATAAATGGCAATACATTATAAGAAATTATATTACGATCACGATATGTTTGAGTTATTATATCACTTTTTGTGCTTAATATCCCATTTTGTAATATAACCGCTTTAAATCCCCTTTCAATAGCTCCATTATATGTAAAAAGTACACAATGCTCTGCTGCAAAGCCAGCCACAATCACTAACTTAATATCATTTTCTATTAAAATCGATTCCAATTCTGTATTCCAAAATGCATTTGATTGTTCCTTCCTAATACAAATATCTTGTTGATCTACATTTATTTCAGGAATAATAGCAAGCGATTCAGAATTAATCTCATCGGCACCTTCAACATCCTGAACATGTATGACTAAATGTTTATTTGACCGAATCGACTCAGCAACATAGTTAATATACTCACAAGCACCTTCGACATTCAATTGCTCTTTTTTATCCTCTAAAAATATTTTTTGCATATCAATAATTAACAAAGCAATTTTCATTTTTTCTCCTCCAAAGTCTTTTTATTCTTTAAAATAAATATTCTATTTGTTTTAAATTAGTCCTACCTTTATTTAATAGATTCTAATAAATTTGAATGATAATTTTTGAACAAAAGAAAAAGACCATAAAAATGTGGTCTTACTTTAGACTGAATACATACGTTTATTGAACTAGAACACTTTATTTTCTAAATTAAATTTGAAAAATTGTTCTCTTTGTTGAGTAAGTTTAATGATCACCTTTACTTATAAATAAAAATAATACAAGCAAAGACACATATAGTCGGAATAATACTAATCCATTTTGGAATATTTACATTAATTCCTACCAAAGTTTTTCTCAATAAGGCATCTGCGAATGCATAAAGATTGATCGCCACAAACACTGCTAATAAAGTAACTATAAAAGGATAATGACTTAGAAGAAATCTAGCTTCAACAAAGATTAAAGGCAAAAATACAATCTCTAATAATAATTCAATTAAATCATATTTTCTATTGTCAAACTTAAAAATCCATTTCCCATATCTTTTTAAGTTCTGCATAGTCACAATACCTCTATTGATAAATTTTAAATTTTAAATTTCACAAAACAATTGCTTTCAAAATAAGCTCTGCAAAAAGTAGCATAGTTCTTCCTTGAATTACAGCTCCTACACACCTGATTTATTCAAGTAAGCAATTTCCTAGAACATAAATCATGAAGACGACCATTTATATGAACAAATAACTGCATTATTTCTGATTGCTCGATTATATCTTTTCCTCTTATGGCTAATACTTTAAAAGGCTCACAAAGGTTCCCCTAAATTACTGTGGTTTATTGTAGCAAGCACTTAAGATTGGTGCCCATTCTTTAGACTTATCCATAAATGACACATGCGAGCCCGGAAGCGTGATAAATGGACTACCAATTTCATTAGAAAGTTTTTGTGCAACTTCAGCAAACCAGACATTCTTATTCACTGTCCAATCGCCCGCTGCAAAAATTAATTTTTCTTTATGTTCACGCAAGATATCCTTATTTGGTATGTAATTTGTTACTGGAATTAATTCCTGTTTGATAAAAATATCATCAGCAATTTTTCCAGCTAAACGCACCTCTCCTGGAAGTTTTGGCTCTTTCCTTAAGTATGCTTTCAACCTGATGTCTGATAGTAATGGTGCAATCGTTATGCGTCCCATAACACCCATTCCAAACTTTGTAGCTGCCTTATTTGAGTCTTTGCTTAAAGCTAGTTGATAGCAGTCACCAAAGAATTTCAACCATCTCTCTTGATCATTCGCAAAGTTTGCTAACGGTGGTTCATGAATTACTGCTAATCGAACTACCCCAGGAAAATTCTTAACTAGCTCCAGTGCAATTACTCCCCCACTACTATTCCCAAAAATAAAGGCAGATTCTTCGCCAACTGCCCTAAGAATCGCAAGTACATCACGACTTTGTTGTGCAACAGAAAAATTTTCCAGATTATTTGCGGTACTTCTAGCATTTGCTCTACGGTCAAAGGTGATCACTTTAAACTGATCAGACATCGCATCAGCTAATGGAAGAAAAGTATCTCCATCACCGCCACCACCAGGAATAAATATTAGCGGTACTCCATTCCCAGTTACTTTGTAAAATAACTCATCGCCCTCTGTGACAATCTTGCCACAAATTCTTTTGTTCATTTTCCAACACCCTTTTATGTAACTTCTCATTTTCATACCAATAACTTTTTACTATGTTAATCATAAAAAATTGAGCCATTGCTGTGACTCATTTTTTATTGACTAACAAAGAATTAGTTAGTTAATTAAAACTGACTTTTTACTTAGGCGACTTTGCAGAAAAAATGCAATCGTAGCAGAAATCAACGTAACAATTATAGTTGGAATTGATGAACTTTTTACAAAAATCACTTCATTATGTAATTGCTCAACATTGTTCCATAAATTAGGCAAATCAGGTTGATAAAAAACAGTTTGCAACATTCCTGAAAAAACATTAATAACACCAAATAATAAAATAAAACTTAAAACAAACAACAAATACTTTTTCATTCAATTTTCTCCTTTAGTTATTTATTAAACATGTTCAACGATTGCTGATTAACTTTCATTAAAAAACTATGTACTAAAAAAGATACCTAAAGTTATTCTAAATAAGTTTATTTTTAATAAGAAAAAAAGTCAGATTCTATTTCATAGAATCTGACTTCTTTTAGTTAATTATGCTTTTTTTACATTAGTTGCTTGTGGTCCGCGTTGACCTTGTTCTACTTCAAATGTAACTGCTTGTCCTTCATCTAATGATTTAAATCCATCAGTTTGAATTGCTGAGAAATGAACGAATACATCATCACCATTTTCACGCTCGATAAATCCAAAACCTTTTTCTGCATTAAACCATTTTACTTTACCATGTTCCATTTTTGTTTCCTCCTTGTGTGATTTACACACGTTTTAATATATTCAATATTAACAATAAACTTAAAGATAATCAAATTCACATAAAAAATTTTATATAATTTATTTATTTTCATTTGTTCCTGTCTTATTTTTGGTACCCTTACTTACATATGGTTTCGCACTTTTTGCTTTTTTTGCACTAGCTTGCCACCTATTCCAACCCTTCTTATCTGTACCTCTACCTGTTCCGCCCTTACCTTTAGCTTTACTCAAAAAAACACCTCATTAATATACGACATTAAACTACTATTGACGACTAACGTTCAGTTAGTTCTAAAATAAGATTTAATCATTAAAAAATAATATTTTTTAATAAAAGAACTCCGTAAACTATAGCACTACCAATTATAACTAATAACCCTATCATAAAAAAGCCATAAATAAAACCCTTACCCATTGAAAATATATCCAAAAACATATTTTTAAAGATTTTTAGTAACTTTTTCATAATAATTCTCCTTATGGTATATGCTTAATTTTATTTTCCCTTTCATATCCAACTTATTATGCAAAAAAAAAAATTGCCATATACATAGATAAATGCTATTAAAGTATACATAAAAGCACTCCAAGATTATTTGAAGTGCTTTTATATTTACTGTGTATATATATTTTCAAAGGCTGTTTCTTTATCGTTATTTTTCAAAGTGATTTTAAAATTTTCATCGAATTGTTTAGTTGATTTAAGTTCAAATAATGAATGTCTGTTCATACCTTTATCTACTGTTGATCGATATGAGATTGCTAATTTTTGACCGTTCATTTTGAATTTAATATTGGAATAGTTTGTACCTACACCATTAAACAAAATATATATTTCTTTTTTACTTTTATAATCATATAAATAGACACCATTATCATTGTTCATATTAATTTTTTGTTTTAAATCTGATTCATTAATCTTTTCAATATCTAATTCTTCTAATATAAAACCTTTTTGTATTTCATTCGAAGAGATTACTACTTTATTTACTAGAGTTTTTTTTGTTGGAACACTTTCGCTATTACATGCTGTTAGTGTGAAACTTGTTAATATGAAAATACTGAAGTTAAGCATTTTTCTTTTAAAGGCCATTTTTACCTCCACAAACTTATGTAATTAATATAAAAACGAAAATTAATTTGATTGAACCAATTAATGAGATTTTTATCCTCTTGAGCGCATGCTTTAATAAAAAAAAGTTCACTAGCTTACTATTGGACTTTGTTTTCCATTTATCCAATCAAGAATAAATGGTTTTTGACGAGGATCTAAGTTGCTTGGTAAATCCATTTTGCTAAAAAATTTATGTTCCTTGCTTTCAATTCCTTTTTGTATTAAGTCACCATTATATTTTGTTGTCCTAAAAATTACTTGGACACTATATGCTTTGTCTTTATTAGGATATTCAACAAAACAACTTTCTCCAGAATAAATACCAAATAACTCTAATTCATTTACTGTTAATCCTGTTTCCTCAAAGGTTTCCCTCTTCGCAGTTTCTTCAAATGTTTCTCCAATTTCCATTACTCCACCAGGAATACACCAATTGTCTTCATCTGTACGGTGCTGTAGTAATATAGCATTATCTACTTCAATAATGACCCCGCAACCAACTGTAAATAAAATTTCATTTCCAATTAACTTTCTCATTTCTTTTATGTAGTTCATATTAAATCTTTCTCCTATCAACTTTGTCAGTTAGTACATTTAAATAATATAAAGTATTAATTTTCATAGTTATATTGTCAGTTACGTCGAATAAGAGCTGCGAAAATAAACTAAAGAATATTAATTAACCTTTAACTTAATTCATTTTACTTATTAAATTTCCTTCTTTTCTAATTTAACTAATTGCTTTTTACTTCTAAAGGTACTGCAATTAATCAGATTAGTTAAAAAAAGTTTTAATAGATTTAAAGTCTTGAGTTTGGTCATGAATATCATTTTTCAGGGCACTAGTTATCAAATGAATAAAGTCGGGTTTCCAAGCACAATAAACTAAATCGCTAAGATGAAATGATTGTAAAACTTTTTCCAATACTTCTTTATAACTCCGATAGTCTACTTCTTTATTCAAAGTAACAATAGACAATAATTCTTCTTTACTTAACTTCTTCTTAGCATGTGCAAACTGGTTTGCTACATAAACAGCGAATCCTTCATAAAACCACTTTGGCCCCATTTTTTCCTCTTCACCATCAAGAATTCGTATATGCAAATTATGGGCTAATTCGTGTATCATTAGTTTTTCATAGCTATCTTCTTCACACCCCTCTGGATACACCGCTTGGTAAACTTCGGGAGAAACCATAAATAACCGATCTTTTAAAAATACTGCAACAATACTAGATGGAACTTTCGTATTTTCTGAAAGATTGAATGCTTTAACTAGAGCATCGTCAAATTCTTTTTTACTTGCAAAAATCTTTAAACTTGTAATCAAAGGTCGATCTAAATACGTTTGCCAATTATGCTTTTTTGAGAAAATATACACTTTTTCTTGGGCAGTAAGAATTAAATGATTATAAAACGTTCTTTTTAATTCCATGGAATTTGGCAGATTTAATACAACTTGAAAAACTCCTTCAGCTAATTTTCTCATCACTAATAAATCCCCCATTTGTTTTTTCAATCTCACTTTTGATCATATCATTAGCAATTCTGAAAGTGCTCTCAAATTAATATCTTTTTTTCGAACTTTTGATTTATTTTATTTGTTTTTACTTAATAGACATTCAAGAAAAACAGTTTTTCAAACTTTACACCAAATTCACTAAAAATCGAGTCTACTTTTTGGTGACTACCTTACAAATATATTTGAAATAGAACTAAGAAATATTAATTACCTAGTTAAATGTATGAACAAAAAGTGCCATGTAAGCATAGTAATATAGAGCTAGAAATAAATAGGACAAGTTAGATATCAAATGAGGAAAATTGTCTATATAGATATAGAAAAAGGTGATTTATTGGGCAAGGAAGATCGAAAAAAAAATGATTGTTGCAATTGTAACAAATCAAAACAATGTGATTGTCAATGCAATCATTGTAAACAACGTGATTGTCATAACGAATGTGGTTGCCACAGCCATGGTTTTTCCCAATGCTGTTGTATTCCGGGTCCACAGGGACCTAGAGGGCCAAGAGGTAAACAAGGTGAAGATGGGGAAAGAGGTAAAAGAGGGGCTACCGGTGCTACGGGGGCTACTGGAACAAGTGGAACTACTGGGGTGACTGGTGCTACAGGGCTTACTGGGGCTACTGGTGAAATAGGTGCTACGGGGCTTACTGGCTCTACTGGTGATACAGGGGCTACGGGGCTTACTGGCTCTACTGGGGCTACTGGTGATACAGGTGCTACTGGGCTTACTGGAGCTACTGGGGCTACTGGTGATACTGGCTCTACTGGAGCTACTGGTGATACAGGTGCTACTGGGGCTACTGGTGATACTGGCTCTACTGGTCCTACGGGCGCTACTGGTCCTACAGGTCCTACAGGGGCTACGGGTCCTACGGGCGCTACTGGGGCTACTGGGGCTACTGGAGCTACTGGAGCTACTGGAGCTACTGGAGCTACGGGTCCTACGGGGGCTACAGGTTCTACTGGCGCAACTGGCCCTACTGGGGCTACAGGTTCTACTGGCGCAACTGGCCCTACTGGGGCTACAGGTTCTACTGGCGCAACTGGCCCTACTGGGGCTACAGGTTCTACTGGTTCTACTGGCGCAACTGGAGCTACGGGTCCTACGGGGGCTACGGGTCCTACTGGAGCTACGGGTCAAAGAGGAGCTACAGGTTCTACGGGGGCTACGGGTCCTACTGGTCCAAAAGGCCCGTATGCCTATGCTTTGAATAGCGCAGGAGTGCTGCCTGTAACAGTTGGTGGTACAGTTGTTCCTCTACCAACAGTTCAAACTTTGAGTCCTGGAATCACAATTAATGGAACGTTTGATACGTTTACAGTTGCAAATGCTGGTGTATACTATATTGCTTATGCATTAAATACTACTGCAGCATTAGCATTGTCAACGCAAATTTTAATAAATGGTGTTCCAGCAACTCCAACTATTATTTCCCCTTTATTAAGTCTATCAATATTTCATTGTTATGGTATATTGCCATTAAATGCAGGCGATACTATTTCACTTCAAATATTTGGTTTGACTGGTCTTGTCACACTCCTAACAGGAAATGGAGCTACACTTACTATTTTTCAATTAGATTAAAAAGTGAGTCTTCTATATTGCAGTTTCCTGTCAAGTTGACAAACAACCTTAGCCCGATTCAATTGGCTAAGGTTGTTTTTGGTTTACTAGCCAAATATCAACGGCAGTATGCTATATATCAACGAGATCTAGCATTATATCAACGAAGTTCACAACTTTATCAATATTGTTCAATTAGTGTTCGCGTTAGCAACAGGACAAACCTAAAAATAATACTCAGTACTTTCTCTCCCTATATCCCTCATAAATAAAGATAACCCACTAGGAATCAAAACCTCTTAGAGGATTACCATATTTTTTGAAGAGTTAACTTTCACTCTACTAATCACTTTATTTACTATTTAATTTTTTTATTTCTATTTTATTAAAGTTAGTAGGAAGTTTTTTTACACTATATTTTCGTTGCTCATTATTTGGTAGAGGTAGATTTACAATATTTATATTTTTTTTAACACTTACCTCGGTTTTTGCTACATTCTTAATTGTTGCAGTTACTATTGCGTTAGACTTCTTAAGACCCGTCAGATCAAAGAATATTAAATTAACACATAAACAAGTTACAAAAGTACATATAACAATTACTATTTTTTTCATTTTCTGCCTCCTAACTTAATGCTTGTCCATCCATAAGTTTAAGAGTAGTTTATGAATTAAATTACTAGATTAGAACCTAGTAATCTATATTAAGTCAACGTTATATTTTCTAATTAAATCTTTAAATGCTGGTCTTTCATTGCCATCTCTTCCTATAATATGCGTTGCAGTTATTAGTGAGTTTAAAACAGCTTCTTCAGTTGCTTCTCCAACTGCCCTAAAAGCTAGGTCAATGTCCTCTTCGTGTATAGTCGGTACCAAAAGACAATTTGTAGTTTTTTCATGAGGGATTTTAGTTGCTGTTGAAAAGCCGATCACTACTTCACCACTTCCCGTAGTGATGATTGAACCTGTTCTTGATAATCCAGTAACCGTTCTTTTTATGATTCGATTAAGTTGTCTTTCAGATACAGGCAAGTCTGTTGCTACAATCATAATTATTGAACCTTTATCTTGCTCTTCTTGTTCTTGTAAGATATGGTTTTTTAACTCTTTTCCAACTGTCTTTCCGTTCACTTTTAAATCACTTAATATCCCAAAGTTTGTTAGCACTAAAACTCCCATTGTATATGTCCCATGATCCATTTTCATAAGCCGGGAAGCTGTACCAATTCCTCCTTTTAATGAATAACAAAGCATTCCTGTTCCTGCTCCGACAGTTCCTTCTTTTACTAGATTGTCAGCATTATGTATAGCTTGATGAACATGGTCTCTTGTAATATATCTAGTTCGAATATCGTTTAAATGCATGTCATTACATTCGCAAATCACTGGGTTAACGGTTCCTGTTGTACGCCCTATTTCCGAATTTTGTTCTAACATATACTCTATTAAAGCGTCTGCAGCTGTCCCAATACTTAGTGTATTTGTTAAAATAATTGGCGTTTCAATTGTTCCTAACTCATTGATCTGAATTGTCCCCATCGATTTACCAAATCCATTAATTACATGACTAGACGCAATTAATTTTTCCTTAAAAATATTCCCCTGATGAGGTAAAATTGCAGTAACACCCGTCTGAATATCTTGATGGCTTATTGTCACATGACCAACTGTAACCCCTTCAACATCGGATATTGAATTTAATTGTCCAGTTTCCAATTTCCCAATAATTACACCATAATCTCTAATTCTTTTTTGAATCGACATAACAGTCCTCCCGAAATTAAAAATCTTTAGTAAAATTTATTATTTTATCACTAAAACACAAAAAGCCCTTATTAGAGCTTTTTAAATGATTATGATTTACCTTCCATAGAGCGATCTATAGACTTATGTTGATTGAAATTCTCTTTGTAAACTTTTTGAGGAATATACGTTAGTGAAATTAAAGCTCCACTAATCATTAGTAAAATCATCAATGACGTAACTAATAATACAATCTTTTTGGAAAATAATTTCATCATTCGTTGTTTTCTCCTTTTATGATTAATATTAAGGTTTATTTTAACAGATAAATTCGAAAATTATCTATTTTAAAATGTATATAAATTTACTAAAAAACATTTTTAGCTTTTCTGTAAATTATTACCATCTCCCAAAAAAGAACTGTTTAATTTCCCTAACATACAATATATTAACCTGATTTTCTTAGTGGCAGTGGCAAACAGGTACTTTCACTTTTATCTTATAGATAAAGGTGATTTTTTCAATCTAACGAAAAAAACACATAGAAATTTCTTTCCATGTGTTTATATTTTTTTGAACCAATGCAAAGGGTCTAATATGTATAAATTCCTACTTTTTTTCCATAACTGCAAAGTAATTTTGCTCATCATCGGCAAAATTAAATACCCGACCAGTTGGCATTTCTACGATTTCTCCAACAGTAACTTTTTTATTTGTTAAGTTACTATATAATTCATCAAAATTATTTGTAAAGAACATTAAAGAAGGTGTACCAAGATTTAGAGAAGGTTGCATTTTCGAAATTAACTCCTTATTATGTAGCACTATACTTGTTTCAACATTTTTCGAAGGAGCCACTTCAATCCATCGCATTCCTTGACCATTGCTATTGTCAGAAATTACACTAAATCCTACTTTTTCAGTCCAAAAATTCATTGCTTCTTCCTGATTGTTTACGTATACCATTACTTGTCCAAGCGTATTAATCATTTGAACCTCTCCTTTAGATAAATTTCACCTGAAATATTTACCATCAATGTTTGAAAATAAATCCACTAATAGTAAAAGTTCATTAAATTATCATTTCTTGATGCAAATTAATTATCCTCTAATTCGATTCACTTTTTACTAAATTTAACAACTGCATAAACTACTTAAAGCTTTTCATTTTCAAAAAATTATTGCGGTTTAAATTTATCTAACGTGAAATCATAGTTATATTCAATAAGGCCACCATTTAACTCCGTAAGAAACTTATTAACTGATTCGATTAGGCATTCTGTATTAATGGATTCAACTGGTTCAAACATTTGCCATACAGAGTAAATAGTCCAATTATCATTTCCCTTATAAAGAAAGTTCATAAGATCTTCATTTCGATTAATCGATTCATAATTCATATTTTCTCGCAATCCATTTTCTACCTTTTGAACCCATTCATTAAGTTGGCCGGCAAACTCTGTTAAATTAATATTTGGATCATGGAAATATAAAGTTTCGTTCAAATATATATTTAAAGCACCGTCAATATAGCTCCCAGTGTTCGCAACATAAGCTGGTTCAGTAGGAATCTGATCGTTTAATATAAACAAGAATTTTATATTCATAATAGTTTCCTTTCAAATGAGATGCAATCTTTCAATTACTACTTATTATTTCCTGATTTTTGGTATTCTGTTCATTTTTATTTAAAAATATAAAAAACATCTGTCATAGAAAACTAAAAAATTGAATGCCACTAAAAATGACTTGTATAATAGATTCAACATTAACTTACGAATTATTTTTTTTTGATTTAAGCATACGATATTTCAATAGAAAAGGAAGAGGGATTAGGATGAATCAAAATTATTTTTTTGGTCTTTTCCAATCAATTCTCATATTGATTTTGGTATTTGTTTTTGTTTATAAATTTTCAGAACTTCGAACAAAAACCACTCACTTTGTTTGCCCATATTGCGGTAATCGCTTTAAATTATCGAAATTAAATTTTGCATTAGCATTTAAAACATGTAAAATAAATGAGCGCATTGTTACTTGTCCTAATTGTGGTCATCGAGATCGAATGTCTATATTAAATGATTAAGATAATAGGAGTAAAAGAAAGGAACTGATCGAGTGCAAGAACGGATTGATGAATTAACATTATTGTTGTTATATTTAACTTCATTTGAAGAAAATGCGGGATTAGGTGAAACTAACCTTCGGAGCTGGAAAGGATATCCTTTCGATACGCTTGATAAATTATCGAATAATAATCTTATATTTAGTAGTAATCGTGCAAAATCAGTTTATTTAACAGAAAGTGGTATTGAACAAGCAAAAAAATTAATGCAAAAATATAATATTCAGACAGAGAATAAGGAATTTTAAGCTATCTTTAACTTTCTATATACCCTGTAACGATTCAATTTGACTATAAATATGCTGTTAATTATTCACAAACATTTTTAAACAAAAAAAAGAGAATGTTCTCTCATCCTCTTCTTTCGCATTCTTAAATTTAATTTAATAATTTATAAATGAAGTTTATTTTTCGAACCTCTTAAGTCTTATTGCTTCATTCGGATATTTAAAAATTCAATGCCTTTTAAAATTTTTATTCCATCACTTTTATAGCACTTATTTACTAAAAATAAACTAAACTATTGATTAATTTTATAAATTTCACGTGCAATCGCTTCTATAATATAGACTACTGGAACTTGAGTAGTAATATTTGTAGTGTCAACATACTCTTCTGTCACATAATAAGGAATATTTAGATCAGACATTTTGGCAATAGTAGACAATTTATTATTTGTAATGCTAATAATTTTACAACCTTCTTGTTTAAGTAAATTTAAATGATTTACAGTGAAATTATTCTCTCCTGATACTGACAACGCAATTGTTACGCTATTATTTCTTAGTTTCGAATGAATCGGAAAATGAGGGTCCTTTATGTACAATGAAAATCTTCCTAAACTGGAGAAATATCTTGATCCGTATTCTGCTAATATACCAGAACTGCCGATTCCAATAAAAATGACCGTTTCGGCTTTATTAATTTGAATTGCTGCTTCTTTAATTTTTTCTTCTAAATCACCTTTTAGTGTTCTTTCAAAAAAGTCTACTAAAGTATGATGAGCACTTTTAACGCTAGTTTTCTTTTCTTCCTCTAAATACATTTTCAACTTTACTTTAAATTCAGAAAATCCGTCGCAATTTAGTTTCCTACAAAAACGTAATATCGTTGAAGTTGAAACATGTGTTTCATCTGCTATTTCACGTATCCTCATGTATGCTACTTTTTCCATGTTTTGAGAAATATAATTATATAAAGATAATTCTAATTCATTAAAGGATGCTATTTGATCGTTTGAAAACAATGTCTATTACTCCTTCTATAATTAAGTAGATTTTGCAAAGAATATTTAAAAGTGGCATTATTATTTATTTGAAAATTAAATTATTCTACTATTTTAACATACATAACCAAGAAACACAGTGTTACATTTATGAAACAAATTATTTCTTAAGTTAATCGAGACTAGTTTCAGTTCACTTATTTACTAACGTATTCGCAAACGGTATTATTCGAATATAATCACTTTTAACTTAAACTTTAAAAGAAATTAGGAGGTAAAAAATATGAAACAGTTTAAATTTCCTAAAGATTTTTTATGGGGTGGCGCAACCGCTGCAAATCAAATGGAAGGTGGCTTCTATGAAGGAAATAAAGGACTAAATATTGCCGATGTACTTCCTGGTGGAAAAGAAAGACTGACCATTTTACAATCACCTGGCTTTAATTTCGAGATTGATCGCTCAAAATATAACTATCCAAATCATGAAGGTATTGACTTCTATCACCGCTATAAAGAAGATATTGCTTTATTTGCAGAAATGGGTTTTAAAGTTTTCCGCATGTCAATTGCATGGACAAGAATTTTTCCAAACGGAAATGAGCTGGAAGCAAATGAAAAAGGTCTAGCCTTTTATGATCGTGTTTTTGACGAATTACACAAATATGGCATCGAACCTGTGGTTACAATTTCACACTATGAAATGCCAGTGAATCTTGTAAAACAATACGGTGGCTGGAGAAATCGAGAAGTAGTTACCTTCTTTGAAAGATATGTAAATGCAATCTTTAATCGTTATAAAAACAAAGTAAAATATTGGATGACCTTTAATGAAATTAATAGTGGCTTAATTATGCCAATTATGGGCCTTGGCTTTTCAATAAAAAATGAAGAAGATAAATATCAACCAACATTCCAAGCATTCCATCATCAATTTGTGGCAAGTAGTATTGCAGTTAAAGCATGTCATAACATCATCCCAGATGCTCAAATTGGATGTATGATTTTATATGCTCCGGTTTATTCATTTGACTCAAATCCTAAAAACGTTATGTATGCTCTACATGAGGAGCGATTCTTTAATTATTTCTGTGCAGACGTACAAGTTCGAGGTGAATACCCAGCGTTTATTAATCGTTTCTTTAAAGAACATAATATTAAAATTGAAATGCAAGATGGTGACTTAGAATTAATAAAAGAAGGTACTGTAGACTATATTGGATTCAGTTATTATATGTCTAGAACTGAGAAAAAAGAAAAATCCGATTTAGAAAGTTCGCAAGGAAATCTAATTGGTGGCGTTAAAAACCCATTCCTAAAAGCAAGCGACTGGGGCTGGGAAATCGATCCTGAAGGATTACGTATTAGTTTAAATCAATTATATGACCGTTACCAAGTCCCATTATTTGTTGTAGAAAATGGTTTAGGTGCTTACGACAAAGTTGAAGAAGATGGTTCAATTAATGATGATTACCGAATTGATTATTTACGTGAACACATTAATGCAATGGGAGAAGCAATTGAAGACGGTGTTGAGTTAATGGGATATACTAGTTGGGGATGTATTGATTTAGTTAGTGCATCTTCAGGAGAATTCTCAAAACGCTATGGCTTTATTTATGTCGATAAACATGACGATGGTAGTGGCACATTAGAACGTCTAAAGAAAAAGTCATTCTTCTGGTATAAAGATGTTATTGCTTCAAACGGAGAAATATTATAAAAATCAAGTACATTAGAAAAGGAACTTCTACGATGAAGTTCCTTTAATATTGCTTTCGCTTAACTTTTAACTCATTACTTACTATCAATACTTACCTTTAACTTACCGTCTTCATAAGCAGTTAAATAAACTAGATCACCGATTTCCAATGACTTATGTGGTTTCTTATTGAATATTTGATTTTCAGTAAATTCGTATTTTCCAGAATCACAAACGATTTGAAAATGCTCATCATTTTCTTTTTTTGCAAGTTCAACAACTTCACATTCATAAGTTTGTAATTTTGACGTTACTTTAATTGAATCAACTAATTTGATTTGACTTTTTGACTTAGGAAGTTTGACAACGATGGGATGTGCTTTAGCGTGATTAAAATTAATGATCGCAATCGATATAATAATTCCAAGAGTTATAACAAAGGTACCTAAAATTATTCCCGCCATTTTAAATTTTTCAATTTTTTCGTTATCCAAATTTAAGTGCACCTCATCTTTTTAAGTATCTATATTCCCTAAAATAAAATGAAATCCTTCTTGCGATTAGATTTAACTAATAGAAAAAACAATTATCCAATCTTAAAAATTAAGATCAGCCTAAAAGTCAGCATAAATGGAATAGAATACGAGAAAAATTGTTGTGTGATTCAAGTTTGTCTAATTGTCAGTTTAGAAGAATTAGAGCAAACTTTTATCTTCTTACTTTCACTTCAATACTATTTTCTATAAATTTAAAAATGAGGGTACCTGTAAGGGCACCCTCATTTTTTTATAATGATTTCAATCGTTCGATTCTTTTTTCTAATGGTGGATGTGTAGAGAATAATCTTGCAAATTTCTCTTTACCACTAATTTTAAAAGCGGCAATCGATTTTTGGCGATCATCTATTAATCGAATATTACTTCTCAATGATTCTAAAGCATAAATCATGTTGTCTTTACCACCAATTTCTGCAGCATACTGATCCGCCTTAAATTCCCTTTTTCTTGAATACCAGAAAATAATTGGACTACTTAAAATACTAAATACGATTTCAAATACGATCGAACAAAGAACATAAACTACATAAGATAACTCTTCTCTAACAAAATTAGAAACAATTTTTGCAACTAAACGAGAAAAGAAAATTACAAAAGTGTTTATGATTCCTTGTAATAAAGTTGTAGTAACCATATCGCCATTTTTTATATGAGCAATTTCATGTGCTAGAACACCACTAATTGCTGGTCGATCCATTGAATTAATCATGCCACTAGAAACGGCAACTAAAGAACGTCTTTTACTAGGTCCTGTTGCAAAGGCATTTACTTCAACCGAATCATAAACTCCGATTTGAGGCATCTTTTTTAAACCAGCAAGTTTTGCTAAACGGTATGTTTCTTCTATTACATAATTTAACCGTTCATTTTGTGGAGAGCGAACATCAATTAATTTTACGCCCATAATCCATTTGGCCATTATACGAGAGAATAATAATGAAATAATCGCTCCACTAAATCCTGCAATTACGCTAAAAGCAAGCAGTGCCAAGTAACCTGAATCACCAATATAGCGAGGTACACCTAATAATGTTGTTATAGTTGTAATTGTAATTAACACTAAAATATTAACAAAAATAAAGAAAGAAATACGTTTAAACAATCTGTTTCCTCCTATCAAAATGCTTATAAATTTATTATATTTATCTTTTAATCTTAAATATAGAGGCTAAGTCCTTATATAATTTGAAAGAACTTTAAGATTCTACTATTTTACTAAAATCGTTTGATGGCTAGTTTCTAAATTATCTTCAGATTAATTAAATGAATCTCTTCACTAAAAAACTATTATTTGATGGAGAAAAATTCCACCTTTATTACTTTTGTTATGACTAAAGTCCCGGTAATAATTTATTGGGGAGTGCTAAGATAATCTAATTAATTAATACTTATTTTAGCATTTTCTTTCCACAACTTCACTTATTTTGGTGATATCCCTTAAATTTTATAGCTTAATTTTCTTGATAATACCTCTTAAGCTATACAGACCTAAAGAACTACATCCGACTCGTTACAATTGTCATTTTTTTCAAGAAATTATTGAATAGCTAAAAAAAATGTAACTTGGACATCTTCTTTACTCATAGGATTAAATGATTAAGATTTTGAATTTATATTTTTTGGGAGGGAAGCTTTTGATAAGAAAATGGATAACCGTTTTAATTTTAACGTGTTTTATGATTGTAGGTATTGGTATAAAACCTACTCAAGCAGCAACAAGTCAATTTATTATTATTAATAAATCATCAAATCAACTTGCTTACTATGAAAATGGTAAACTCTACAAAGTATTTAAGGTGGCCACAGGTAGGAGTCCATCCCTAACACCTGAAGGGAAGTTTAAAATTGTCAATAAGATTGTCAATAGGCCCTACTATACAGGTCATATTGCTGGTGGAGATCCACGAAATCCACTTGGTAATCGTTGGCTTGGATTAAATGCACGAGGTACATGGGGAACAACTTATGCTATTCACGGTAATAATGATCCAAGTTCAATTGGAAAATATGTCAGTCACGGCTGTGTCAGAATGTATGATAATGAAGTAGAATGGCTTTTTTCTAGAGTAAAATTGAGCACACCTGTTGTTATTACTTCTTCAAGTAAATCATTCGATTCCATAGCAAAAGCAAATGGATATAAGGTAACAAGTAGTAGTGGTGGGTCGAATGCTGTAATTCCTAGTGGCACTATCTTAAAAAAGGGTGCCAAAGGTACATCAGTTAAAAAACTACAACAAAAACTTACTGCACTGGGCTATAGTACAAAAGGTATCGATGGTATTTTTGGTAACAATACAGACCAAGCAGTGCGCAAATTTCAAAAAGACAGGCATTTAACTGTAGATGGAATTGTTGGTCCGGCCACGATTAAAGCACTTGGAGGACTATGAATTATCATTTAATAGAGGATGGATAATCCTCTATTTTTTTATGTCTCGAATAGAATACTATAAAATGGTGCCAAAGCATCCCTTGTATAATAATCATAATTACATAGAGTAAAATTGATCTATGTTTTCAATTAAAGAATCTAGTATTTGGATCCTCGTTCTGAGGATTTGCTTTATTTTCATTTCATTTAACAAGTTTACAAACGCTTCTTTTGAAGGCAAAGTGAATTCGATCTGTAAAGCAGGCTCACACGTTTTTTTCTTTAATAAGTCATCTAATACATGAATTATAGTGACTTGATGCTTTTCCTCTAACTCTGACCATCTACTTATATCTTCCCATGAAGGATTTGATTCGATATATAGTTGGCACCAGCCACTAGTAACTGGGAATCTTACATATCGTTCCATCCAATCGATCACTTGACGCGAATTGTTTAAAGAAAGGTGAGCAAGTGCTTCATACCCATTTACCTTTCCATTCGATTGCTTTTCCAAATAATCCGTTACTAGGATTAATCCTTTATTAGGTGAAAGACATTTTATACTAAGATAAGAGCGCAATCCCGGATCTAATTGAGATTCATTATTCTGTTCCCATAAATCTTCAACCCAATTCATTGCATATGTTCCAATAGCTTCACCAATCATCACACAAATCATTTTTTTATCTTCAAGTGCTTCAAATTTAATTAGATATTTAAGTAATGTATCAAACAACTCTCCTTTATTAAAATTCAAAAGGGATTGTAAAGATACATAATCTAGTTTTTTTCTATAAATTGTAAATTCGATTAACTTATCCATACCATTTTTTACATCTTCTAGAGTTGTTTCAGAAAATGAATCAAACCATTGCTTCCATCTTTGTGCTTTCAAACTCGAAACTTCTAAACCTCTAGTATTTAAAAAGTATTCTATTTGCCATTTTTCACTACCTACACAATTAAGTTCAGAGATTTTTTCTAAATAGTCAATAAACGAATCTGCAATATATGTAACTGTATCTTCTTCATGATCCCAATAGATCACGGTTTTCTCTTCACCTTCAACTAACATATCAAATGCATAAACGTCACCATTTCCAGCCTGCGAAAATTCAAGTTTTCCTCTTAGATTCTTACCATAATCCTCTCCATCATATACCAATTCATCTGCTAAACTATCTAAGTTCTGAAGACTAGTAATATCCCAATTAATTTCTCCTGAAAAAATTTCAGAAAATCCTCTCGGAATCATTGTATCGTCTGAAAATGAATAATAAAAAGAGAGAGACTTTGATAAATTTAGAACGATCGATTTATATGATGGCGGTAATTTATATCCTATCTCACTTTCTTTTTGATTCACTTCTACGATTGTTGCTTTTTCTCCTATCATTAAAGGATGCACTTTTCCATTATTACGCTCTATTTTATTAATTATAAAATCCCATTTTTTTAATAGTTTTTCATATCTGCCCATTAAAAATCAACATCCTTATTTTTTTCACCTATAAATAATTTAGCCATATTGTATTCATCAAAGCTTGTCCCATTTATTATAATAGAATTTCTTTTACTCCCTTCAATTTCAAACCCCATCTTTGTATATAAAGCTATTCCTGCTTTATTTTCCGTCACAACAGTCAACTCTAATCTTTGGATTTTATGAATAGCCACCCAATCTTCTAAACTATGAAATAACTTGGTACCAATGCCTTTACCTGTGTATTCTTTTAAAATTCCAATTACAAGATAAGCGCAATGTTTTTTTCTTATTGCATGATTTCCAATCACAAACAAATAACCGACTAACTTTCCTGAACTCTCCTCAGCAACAAGTACTGTTGAATGAGGTGATTTCTCTATAATCGCTAGTTGTTTACGTTGTCCCTCAATTGTAATGTTTCTTTCACCAGCGCCATAAAGCATAAATTCAGACTGATTTTCGACTTCTTTAATTAATTGTACAAATTGTTCTGTATCATCTAGATTAACTTCTCGGATATTCATTAATTTCCCCACCTTAAACAGTGCTTTTCTATTCACTTTAATTTAGAATACTCTAATTTTATCATTCACTATATTAAAAAAGGCTATCGAAACAGACTTTTGTCTAAATTAAATACATTTTTTCACATCTTAAAATCTAATTTTAAATATTTAACTAAAATAAAATAGGAAAACACTTGCCTCAAATTTATGAAAGTATATGTCTATTGTTAAAAAAAGGATCTTCTTAATATAAGAAGATCCTTAATTGCCTTTCAATTGTAATTATTCAACAATATTAAATTGTAGTCGCAATAAATACTGTATAAATAGCACTTTGTGTTATTTGAGGTGTAATAAACAACGAAATAGCATTATCTCTGGAAACCGGATTTCCAGAAATTGTACTAGTCCAAGTGACAGTAGCTGTTGCTGTAGCTGGACTAGGATTGAATATCGTTACAGGCTGTGGACCTACATCATTTGGTGTTATAGAAAATATAATTGTTCCAGTTAAGCTTTTTGAATTGATTTTAAAATATTACTTTAAACTTTTTTTAAAATAAAAATAAAAACCACCTCCTAAGAAAAGAGGTGGTCATAAGAAGAAAGGATTAATGGTAACCCATTTTTAGTAGCTAAGCTACGCTATGGGAGGAGTTCGTTTACGTTCGTTCGTCATTCGTTACACGTAAGGAAAGTAACCTGTAACTCTTCATCCGTTTGCTTATCGACCAATTTGATAGATCCATTTTTTATCTTCTTATCCTCACAGGAAAGTCTCATTCCTGTGAGGAATTAATAATAATCTGTTCCATCAAATGGAATATTTATTGTAAAGTTTTTTGCATCAATTAATCCTGATAGACGCGTTACTTTTCGTTCTAATTTCAATGCTTTCATTCGATACTCTTCTGGGTCGAAATATAGCTTCTCTACAATTATATTTTCAGACCCATACATCGGTTGAATACGTTCCTTCTTGGATGCAAAGCTTTTACATAGTTGTACTTCAGCACGTAATTGTTTTGCATACTCAATCGCTTCAGTAATTGACATCTCTTCATTTTCAATGGAAATTGTATTTTCTACATTTGCTTTTTGCATCAAGAAATCCAATTTTCTAAAATCAGCACGAACCTTTGATAATTCATTTTCAATTTTAGTCAGATCACGCACTAAAACTGGAATAGGATGGTTCTTTTCTACTTCAACAGTTGAATTTTCTTCAAGTTCTTCAATTAATTCACGAATTCTTTTCGAAAGAATATGTCTAATATTTAAAGCCTCAGCAAGTGTAATTTGATTCATACGATGCTCCTTGGATTCTAAATTTGCAAGATAACTAGTTTAGTATGTAGAAAATTAATATAATTTAAAAGTGAAAAATCACAGTTATTCTAAACTTTTAATAAACGAGTCTTAAATTAATTACTTGCTAAAATTAACTTTTGAGTTTTAGGATTATAAATTTTATAACTAATTTCTACATTATGATCCTTTGTAACTGTCACTTTACAATAATAAGGAATGGACTTTCCATACGCATCTAGCTTAGGTATATTTCTGAAGCTAAATACTTCATCCGAATCGAGCATATTAAAATCCGCTTCAGCTGTACGACTAGATGAATCAATTTCTATATCACATTTTCCACTCACTACATCATATTGTTTAAACACAACAAATTTTAAGCTTGGTAGAGTACTAGCTAAAAGGAAACCACCTAATACTATACCTAGAATGCTTTTACTTACATTGCTGAATGTAAAGTGTGTATCAAAATACATAACAAATAATCCTATTAACGAGCCTATTACTAAGAACGCTCCAAATATGAGCATGAAATAATAAGTAGTCACCTATTCACTTCCTTTTTTTTAGTGCATAACTAATTTAGTCTCAATTTTAATCTAAGTAATTGATCCTCAAAAAAACCTAATACATGGTCTAAAATGCGAAAAAATAATTTTTATCTCTAAATCAAAATTATACAATCTAATTGGATAGTTAATCTGATTTCCTTTACAATAAAAACAATTAATCTAATCCAAGGAGTGTTTGAAATGGCACGTGTTTTATTTATTAACGGTGGCTCAGAAGGCCACATCAACCCAACAATTGGAGTTGTTCAAGAGCTTATTTCACGTGGTGAAGAAATTGTATACATAACTACAGAATCTTTTAGAGAACGAATTGAAAAAACGGGTGCGATTGTTCGAACTTTTGATGAACTAAAGTTTATAAAAGCCTTTCTATCAGGTGGCAGAAATTATTTACTCGAAAGAATCAATGGACTATTACATACTGCAGAAATAGTCATTCCTAGCATTCTTGAACAAATTAATGGAGAGCATTTTGATTACATCATCCATGATTCTATGTTTGGTTGTGGAAATATACTTGCCCAAATCCTCCAACTTCCAGCAATTAGTTCTTGTACTACTTTTGCACAGACTAAAGAATCTTTCGATAAAATGTTGGAAGAGGAATCAATCAAAATTCCAAGTGAAATATTACATCAGATAGAAGCCGAATTTAAAAACTTAAAATTAAAGATTAAGAATAATTATGGTGTAGAAATCAACTCTCAATATGAAGTTTTTTGTAATCCCGCTCCTCTTACAATCGTATACACAACTAAAGAGTTCCAGCCAAATGGGAATTCTTTTGATCGATCTTTTAGCTTTGTCGGACCATCAGTCACTTCACGAGTACAAAACACTGATTTTGATCTTGCTGCGATTAAGAGTAAAAATCTAATCTATATTTCATTTGGAACTGTTTTTAACCGTGCTATTGATTTTTATAATCTTTGTTTTGAAGCATTCGGTAATAGTGAACATTTCATTCTGCTATCAATTGGCTACCACACTAACGTTTCAGATTTAGGTGAAATCCCTGAAAACTTCATTGTAAAACAATATGTACCACAAATCGAAGTGTTAAAAAATACTAAATTATTTATTTCGCACGGCGGAATGAATAGCACAAGTGAAAGTCTTTATTACGGAGTTCCATTAATCGTTATCCCACAAGGTGCCGATCAGCCACTTATAGCAAAGCAAATAGATAATATCGGAGCTGGTATTCATTTAGAAATGCAAAACTTAACACCAATTCAACTACGTAATGCCGCTGATCAAGTGCTAAATAACGCTTCATATCATAAAGAGGTCACTACTATAAGTGAATCTTTTAAAAAAGCAGGTGGTTATCGCCAAGCTGTTACTGAGATTTTACAATTTTATAGTCACTACACAAGTAAAAATTAATATTCTAGAAGTATCATCAACACAATTTCATTCATAATTTTCATATCTTATCTATACAAAAAAATCTACAAAGATATTTTTTATCTTAGTAGATTTTTTCATATTTTTTCATTTTCTAATCTAGCTTTTTACTAATACTTTTTAAAGGACCACTCTCAACTATATTTCGACCAAAGCCTCTTCCAAATTGGAATATTTGCTTTGATTTTACCGCCTAATTGATAGATTTTTAGTAGATTTCTTCAATATTTTAGTCGGTTTAGATAGATTGGGAATGCTCGTACTTATTTCCCGTTTTTTGAGTGCTTATTTTACCTAAAATTCCCTTTTACATTTTACTTGAACCTTGACGTCAACATCTTACATATTTACGCTTAAAACCAAGTAATCCTTTATCCAAATCCTTTTGAATTTTTTCAGAGCAAAGTAAAATATTACTTTTTTTCTTATCCTTTTTGATTTCGACTGGCCCTACTTCATTAGCGATTTCAACTGCTTTTTCATGTTGAGGTACATAAGAGATTGCGACTGTATACATAAAGTTATTCATTGCAGATTTTGTTCGTTCAGGAGATGTGTGAATTGTATTTTTTACTTGTTCTAGCATGGCTGAAATCTTACTTGAGCTAAATTCGGTGTCTGAACGATTTCCTAATAGCCAACAGTAACAACTCCAACCTGCTGACATTTTGAGCTCATCACCACTTGCAATCCATTTATCAGCAACATCTTGTGCAATATCAGCTTCAGCTAATGTTACTGAAACTACATAATCGGAAAGCATGAAGAAATATGCACCATCAATCCAGCGGTCAAAATCAGTTTCTGTCATTTTCATCGGATCAGCGATAATTCCTGCAAAATACATAGCATCATAATTACCGGTTGAGTATAATTGGTCAGCTAACAGCTGATTTTTTTTTATTTTTTTAGCAATAGGTTTCATTGCCCCAGTAGCTACTCCAAAAAGTGGCTCGCGTGCACCATTACTAATGTATGTTTTTTTAGTTCTTTCCTTACCTAGTGCTTCTAGCTCCTGCATTACCGTTTCAAATTCCATCAATTTACACTTCCTTTCAATCATTTATGATCTTTTTTGTACTTCACGATGGTACTAATCTAAAAAAATCCTTAAATCAATTATATCAATTCTTATGCAATCATACTGTTAAACCTTTTAGAACATAAAAAAAGAGCCACTATAGTAACTCATTGAGTAGAAAAAAACTTTATTTCAAATTTAAAACTCAGTATATTTTATAATTTTCTTTATTGATTCAGCATTGTCAATATTTACACTTCTAAAACCATTAAATCCATTTAATTTAATTATGGCTCCACTTTTTGTAAACCAAAGTAATGAACTATATTCAACTGATTGATCTACTGGACTTTTAAAACTAAGTTGAATATCATATTTAGCTAAATCAACAGTTGGATGGTCAATTATTTTACTATACAAAAATATTTCTTCTAATTGATTTATTCCTGATTGACGTTCGATATACATGGGTTTAAAACTGATTTCATTTTTTCCAAATTTTGTATAGTTATAACTAATCCATATCTCTTTGTTTGATTTAATATGCATTCTTTCGTAATAAAAACCAGCTAAGAACATTGCAAAAACTGTAACAATAATCAAAATTATATATGGTTTTTTCAAAATATAGTCCCTCCGAATAAAAGATCTACCCGCTACATATATAAC
>NZ_JBHJTJ010000019.1:0-48660 GCF_042267765.1 Gottfriedia sp. NPDC056225
GTGAATATGTTTACTAATTTAACAAAAGATATTACTAACTGGAGGTGGAAAAATATTGAAAAATGCAGAAACTAATTCCATCCATAAAGATATTAATATTAATTTAAAAAATATAAAAAATGAATTTTCCAATGTATTTGATTTTAAAACAAGAACAATTACATTCAATAATAAACCTCTTTGTATTGCTTTTATCGATACAATTTCAAATAAAGATATTATCAACGAAAAAATTATAAAGATTCTTATTAATATAAAACAAGGTCAAATAATGACTGATCTACCGGTTTCAAATATTACCACCACTACTGATTTCAATGAAATAAGGACCGCTCTTAGTAGTGGAAATACAATTTTAATAACTGATGGGTCAAAAGAAGCATTTATTGTAGATACCGTCTCATTTGAAGTAAGATCATCAGATGAACCTGATAACGAAAAAATTATTACAGGTTCACATGACGGATTTGTTGAGAGTTTAAGTAAAAACATTAATTATCTTAGAAATAGAATTAGAAGTTCGGATTTTAAAATAGAAATGGTACAAGTTGGAGAACCTGGTACAAATGTCGCAATTTTATATATAGACAATATCGTAAATAAAGATATTCTTAACAATGTAAAAAATCGAATAAATTCTATTTACCTCAAAAATACTCTAACTCCTGGAAAGCTAGAAGAATTTATTGAAGATAAGTCCTATTCACCTTTTCCACAATTATTAGAAACTGAACGTCCAGATCGAGTAGTCTCTAATTTAAACGATGGAAAAATTGCCGTGATTGTAGAAGGAAGTCCTACCGTTTCTGTTATGCCTGCTACATTCTTTATGTTTTTTCAAACTCCAGATGATTATAACGGCAGAGTCTTAATTGGGACATTTCTTCGTTTAATTAGACTTTTTAGTTTTTTTATTTGTATTTGTTTACCTGCAATTTATATAGCAATTGTTTCGTTTAGCTATGAAATTCTTCCATATGAATTAGTTACTACCATAAAAAATAGTATCGAATATGTCCCTTTCCATCCATTTGTAGAAGCTATCCTTATGCAATTAACATTAGAATTATTAAGAGAAGCATCCATTCGACTACCAAGTCCAATTGCTCAAACCATTGGTATTGTTGGTGGACTCGTTATAGGTACGGCGATTGTAGAGGCAAATTTAGTTTCAAATACCATGACTGTTGTACTTGCAATTACAGCAGTAGCGTCATTTGTAGTTCCTGTTCACGAAATGAGTTTTTCACTTCGAATACTAAGTTTTCCAATGATGATCGTAGCCTCATTATATGGAATTGTAGGTATAATATTTGGATTAATGCTTATTTTCATCCATTTAGTTAAGCTCGAATCATTTGGTTCTCCATATTTTTCTCCTTTGGCACCAATTCGACTTAAGGACTTAAAGGATACCATTATTCGGGTGCCGTTTTGGAGAATGAAATCTCGACCTACAAATGCACTTCCAAATGATCCTGTTCAAACCGATGGAACGAAGGGGTGGAAAAATGATAATTCATAAAAAAGAAACGATTACATCCTTTCAATTATTTTTTTATATGGTAATCGCACAATTAAATATGGGCATTTTCATTATACCGATGATTCTCTATAAATATGGTAAACATGATGGATGGATCTCCATACTAGTTTCTTGCTTTTTTTCAATCTGTCTAGTCATTCTTTACTCGTTTATTCATAAGCGTTTTCCTAATTTGACCATTTATGAAATTTGTAAACTTTTCTTTGGCAAATGGATTGGTGGATTATTGATTATTAGTTATATTTTGTATTTTATTTATATAAGTTTTCTTATTAATCAATTTTACCTAAGTAGTTTTTCTAAATGGGTCTTTCCAAATACACCTTATTGGGGCATCTTACTTCTATTATTAGTAATTGGTGTCTACTTAGGGAAAGAAAGTTTACGTACCATGACTCGCCTCTTCCAGTTAACATTTTGGGCTATTTTTATTATTTTCTTATTTAGTCTAGACGCATATCAAAGTATAGATTGGAAGTATTTATTACCGATTGGCCAAGTGAATTCTCTTGATATCTTAAATGGAAGCTATCATACTATTTTTTTGTCAGCTGGATTTGAATGCCTATTGGTTGTCTATCCATTTGTTAAGGATCACCACAGAAAAACAATTAAAAGTACAGTGTTCTCTGTATTATTTGTCACAATTATTTATCTATTTATTGTCATTTTATGTATTGGATTCTTCAGTCCAAAAGAAATGAAGCTAATACCGGAACCAACGATTTATTTATTTAAAACATTAACTTTCTTCCAAGAATTAGAGCGACTTGATTTATTATTCCTATCAATTTGGTTTGTTGTAATTGCTTCATCATATGTAGTTTATTTATTTTTAGCGAGTGTTGGCATATCAAATTTATTAAACTTACATAAAAATCAATCTCTACCTATCTTTACGATTTGCTTGATCATCTTTCTAGGTGGAAATTTCCTACCAGTTTCTAGAGATTTTATGCAAAAACTTTTAACTATTTTTTCGTTTGCTAGTGTCTGTTTTTTAATTGTCATTCCTCTTTTAATATTATGTATTTCCCTTCTTTTTAAAATCAAAAGTAAGGAAGTTAAAGTTATATGAAAAAATCCCGTTACATTCCTTTTTTATTAGTCTTTTTTTTAACAGGGTGTTGGGATCAGCACTCATTAAAAGACTCTGCTCTAGTATTAAGTATTGCTTTGGATCAGGCTCCTAAAAATAAAATTAAAACAACTGCACTTATTAGAACTAGTGTTTCTAAAGGTGGTGAAACTGAAGCAATCAATTACATTGCAAAAGAGGAAGGCTATTCAGTAAGAGATGCACGACATAAAATTGATTATCAAATACCAGGGAACTTTTCTGCCAACAAATTATTAGTTATGCTACTTGGCGAAGACCTTGCGAAAAACAATTTGTATCCCTACTTTGATAATTTTTTTCGATATATTAGAAGCTCACTTACCTCGCGTGTAGTTATTGTAAAGGGTCAGGCATCCAGTATTTTAGAAATGAAAACTTACAAGGATATATTGATCGGCGAATCACTTTTAGAAATGATTGAAAGTGCCGAAAATCTTTCCTTAATCCCAAAGGAGACTCAAGAATCGATTTATAAAAAAATGGATGATCCAGGTTATGATTTAGTCCTACCCTATTTAGAAAAAACAGATGACGAAACACTTAAGATTAAAGGTGTAGGTCTTTTACAAAATAATAAATTCACTGGAAAAATACTCGATGAATACCAGTCCAAATTACTTTTATTAATGCAAGACAAAAAAGGCACAGCAATGAGCTTTTCTGAACAAATTAATGAGAATAAAGAGGTTGTCTCATTTAAAGTAAAAAACGAAAACAGAAGCCTCAAAACGAAAATTGTAAACGGTCAACCTGAGGTCAACATTGATATACAAATTAAGATTGATCTAAATGAATACACTGGTGGAAATTTAGCTAGTGATAAAAAGAAAAAAGAAATTGAAGAAAAAATTACTAGGAAAATGGAAGATGAAATGAAAGAAGTAATAAACATTCTTCAAGAAGCAAATTGTGATGCATTAGGAATTGGCAGGCATTTAATGGCATATCATTCAAAAACATGGGAGAAGTTAAATTGGGAAAAAGAATATTCAAAGGTTCCTTTTAAGATCACTAATAAAGTAATTATGACCACACGCGGCATTATGTTTTGAGGAAAATAAATTTAACTTCTCAATTAATCTAATGCAGCGACCCATTTTGGGGCGTTGCATTTAATTTTCATCACACAAAAAAGCCCATCCCTTTATACACTTAGGTTTGAGTTTCTTCATCTTTATGATCCCATCTTACTTAACTTAGCAATAATTCACAAAGTTCATCATGAATACACTGCCCTCTTAAACCTTTTAATAGATAAGTATATTCAACGTCTATATCTGCTTTTTGTAAAGCTTTTTTAAATGAATCAAATGTGACATTAAAATCTGCATCTAATATGCCTTCAAGTCCTTCTAATTCTTCCTCAATATCTTTTCGTTTACCTTCAAAAATCTGTAGCAATTCCAGTATAGAGAATTATAAATTGTATTCACGAGTAAAAAACAAACTTAGCCCTACACTAGAATCCACACTAGTTGGTTACCATTTAAATATTTGATTATAGTATTATTTTACAGTTTACTACCCTTCAAAATCACCTCCAATATACTAATCTAACTAAACGAAAAAATACCTCCTTATCTATCAACTTAATTGCAAAATCCGTGCCAATATCAAATCATGATGAAACCAATAAAATAATTCATATATTTCTCTTCGATTAGACTGAGTTATTTTAAAATCTACTCATTTCAGTTATTTTCGACTCAATAATTATTGTTTCTTCTGTTTAATTTCAAACTATTGTCTAAAATTCATTATGTATATTTCAATAAACTTTTCTAAATTACCTTGAGTCATATTCCCTATACTCATTTGCTTTATACTTAAAAAATTAGATTCTTGGGTAGAGGTATCAATTAATCGGTTTTTCAGTATAAGAGTTTCTAATCACGGTTTATCGGTTGATTGTCATCAATAAACAGTAACATGAATCTCCCTCTTCTTTTGTATAAAAAAAGACTCCGGTTTAGCACCGAAGCCAATTAAAATCTAAAGATATTACTTTATTAAATATTAATTTATTCCCAGTTCCTTCTTAATACTTTCTAAAGTTTGTGATTTATATTTCTTTTTAGGTGTTGGTGAATTTCCAATTGAAGTATTTCGCATTAAGTAATTATTCTCCACAAATGCCATATCTTTTTCATCAACTACACCATCATTGTTAATGTCTGCATCTCGTTTATTTGTACCCCAATAAACTTGTAAATAGATTGCATCCATTACATCAATCACTTCGTCTTTATTTACATCACCTGCATGGTTTTCATCCAAATGTGCTAACATTTGTACCCCAGCAGAATCGCCATTGATGTCTCTATTTATTTTCGTAGTTAATTTACTTGTAAGATGACCTGGCACTTTCACATATATGTCATAAGCTTTATCAGATAAAGGTATGTTATCAATCGTAAAGTATCCATTTGGAGTAATACTCGACGCATTAAATGTTTTACCATTTACATCTTGAGCGTAAACTTTTGCTCCAATCTTTGAGAAATCAATCGTCGGATCAAGCTGACCATTTTTCATGAAAGCTTCCGACATAATATTTCCATTTACAATTGATTGATTTGGTAAAACATTAAACGATTTATCTTTAAAGCCGCGAATTAATGTAGTCGCCGTAGCATTTGATGTTTTCTTATATTTAAATGATGTTACATCAAATAAATAGCCGGTCTTTGAATAAAGTTTATCATTTGTCAATTTAAACGTGACATCTATAAAAGGTAAGTCTTTATCAATAATTAAATTTCCTTGATCAATGGAGGCTCCTAATTTAACAGCTCCTGAACTTAATACAGGTGCTGTTAAATTAACTTTCACACCTTTTTCGTTAGCATATTTTTGAAATGCGTCGTTAATTTTAACATTTTGTAATGTAAAGTTGTCTTTATAAAAAGGCACAGTGTACTCTCCGGAAGCGAATTGTTTTATATTGTTTATATTCAATGTCATTGTTATTTCATCACCAAGTCGGAGCTTATCTTTATTATAGGTTGGTACTGTATATTCAGTCCCCTCTTTTATGAACTTATAGTTCTTAATGCCTTGTGGATAACCATCAGATGCCGTTGCATCATCAAAGGCAAAAAGGTTGGAATCGATGTAACTCATTTTGTCTAATTCACTCTTTGTTGCAGGCATTCTAAAATTGCCATCTTTATCAATCGTAAGTAAATAATAGTTATAGAAGTTATACTCCCACCAAAGTACACCATTAGTAGATTGATCAATATTTACACCTTTCTGTTTGAGTACATCAACCGTTGAATCGTAAATGTTTCCATGTACCCATATTGCAGGACCATCTATACCAGGTTCAGTCGTAAACATTGAATCATTTACTTCGTATAGACCAGGTTTCATCGATAACTCTACTTTTGGAGGCGTATTGTCAATCATTACAATCGCATCCTTACTGTACGATTTACCTTGTTCATCATACCCAATCATTTCAAAAAGATAATCTCCTTCCGGTAGTTTCTTCTTTTCATCGGAAATTGGGTGATTTTTATCATTTGTGAACAAATAAACTTCACCAGTAAATAGTGCATTAATGTAATAATCCCTATCTGTTAATAAGTTATCTGCGTTCATACTTCCTACAATTCCAATTGGCTCACCTGTTTTCCCATCTTTTACTAATACATCAATCGTTTTTAATGGGCTTGACAATTTGAAATAGACAGTTGTGTATGGCGTCCAATACGGGTGTTGATTATCTGGATTGTTGGAAATCATTGGTCTTCCCAATCTCATATATTCAAACCCTTTATCTCGTAAACTAATTGAAAATGGAATTTGATAGTTTTCTTCTTTATTCTTTGAATTGACAAAACGTATAAATCCTTCATACCTTCCGAATGCCGCATTTTTAGGTATAGAAATCGTCGGATTAATTTCTGCAGATTTTCCTGCTTCTACCGACACTGTACTTGGTACCTTTAATTGCACTCCATTTTTGACTGCATCTTGAACATCGCCTTTTGCACTCGATAACTCAACACTAACGTCGTACTTCTTTGACTCTTGTTTATTGTGATTCTCAATGACAACTTTTCGACTGTCTTCAATTTTCTTAGCTTCTCCTACATAGTGAGTTCCAAAAGCAATTGAACCTGTTTCTTCATCAATTTCGACTAAGTTGCCGTCTTGTTCATTCATCGTTTTGTCCTTAACTTTTAGTAATGTATCAGAGTGGACTGCCTCATATACATCAATTCTACCAGCCCCAACTTCATTAACAGCATAATCCCCATTCATTTTATCTGCTGTATTCATTAATGCTTCTTTTACTTCAAAAGGTGTATAATCAGGATGTGCCTGCAAGATTAAAGCTGCAGCTCCAGCTACGTGTGGAGTAGCCATTGATGTTCCTGAAAGACGACCATATGCCATATCGTAATTCGTCCCGTCCTGTTTATCATTAATGTATTCAGGAAGTGTAGAGAATATCGCTACACCAGGTCCTACGACATCTGGTTTAATGTCATCAGTTCCTTCTGCTGGACCTCTTGAACTAAAATCAGCTAGGTGATCTCCTTCTGATTTTACGCTACCTAATGTTTCGAATTTAATTTCTTTTTGTCCTTTTAAAAGTTCTCCGTCAGCTTTAGAGATGCGGAAGGTTGGAATGTAATTCGGTCCCTCACCAATATAGACATCTATATTTCCATCAACATTGTTATATAAAATGGCTGCTTTTGCACCAGCTGCTTTCGCATTTTGTACTTTTTCATCTAAAGTATAGTTTCCGCGCTGGATCAGTGCTACCTTACCTGCTACATCTTTATTTGTATAATCGCTTTTTGCTCCTAATCCTACATCAACAATTGGTAAAGTCGTATTCTGAAGTTCTTCTAATTTATCTGTATAATTTTCAGCTAATAACTGCATACTAGTAAACTTTTGATCTCCAGCACTTGCATTATATGTTGGAATTGTAAGCGACACATCGCTTGCCCCAACCGTTATTGCTAAGGCAGCTGCTCCAGGAGCACCAAGTGTTTTTTCATCAGGACCCGCATTTCCAGCAGCAACGCATGCAACAGTACCTGCAAGCATCGCATTGTTAATCGCAATCGATGTCGGATTAAGTGGGTCGTTAACACTTGAACCTAACGATAAGTTAATAACATCCATTCCATCTTTAACAGCCTTATCAATCCCTGCAATAACTGCATCATTTGTCCCACTACCATACGGTCCTAATACTCTGTACACATATAGATCAACGTCAGGAGCGACTCCCATTACTGCAGAAGGTGAGTTGTTTGTTTTTTGCGCTCCAATAGATCCTGATACGTGTGTTCCATGGAAAGTATAATAACTATTACCAGTTGTATCGGTTTCTGGCTTTCCAGAAGCCTTCCAATCTTTATACGTTGTCTCCATTGGATCCGAGTCATTATCAACAAAATCGTAACCGCCTTTAAAAATTCCTTTTAAATCAGGATGGTTGTAGTCAATACCTGTATCAATTACTCCTACTTTAACTCCTTTACCAGTAATGTTCTCTTCATGAAGCTTGTCCGCACCGATTTGTGGAAGGCTATCATCTACTTTAGTTGGTGTAGATGTTTGCATTTCATCAGCCTCTTTTGGATCATCAAGCTTCACTGATGTATCTTCCCAAATTCGTTTAACAACACCCGTACTTAGTAGTTGAGAAACAGCTGTTCCAGGCAATGTCATCGCTACACCATTGAAAGCATTATCGAACTCTCTTGTGATCTTAGCGTCATTCATTTTTACTACTTTCCGCTCATTCTGACTCTTTACTTTTGCCCACTCAGATTTAAATTTAGAATGAACACTTTCCTGTTGATTTTTTGCGGAAGAAAGCGACAATTCTTTCCCTTTCAATGCTTGTTTTAAAACTTCTACCTTTGCAGGAGCCTGATTAAACTCAACAATAACTTTTACTAGCTCTGAACTATCCTGGTTAATATTAGGAGAAATAACGAATCCAGGAGAAACGTCGAGATCTTTTAATGCCTTCCGTTGTTCATCCGTTAAGTTTAATAACATTTTTTTAACATCTTTTTCATTATTCTGACTTTTAGTTTCAGCAATTACCTTATAATGAACTCCTGTAGAAAATAATAAACTAGTGATGATTGTACTAGTTAGTACATGTCTAATATTTAGTATTTTCATATCTTTCCTCCTGATTATTAATATTTGTTAAACATAACTAAACTTGTTATATACATGTTTAAAAATACACACCAACAAAAAAGTATGTTCAAAACGAATGGGTAACAACAGAACTAACTTTATTCGAACACTTAAAAAGAGTATGTACTGCAAAACTACTAATAATTTAATTTTCACAACTCCTATGTGATTCATTTACTACTAGTTTTGACATTTACAAGGAACATACAATTATGGAATACTGTTTGAAGACGGTAGACATCATTTGTCTTTCAAAAGAAAAAAAGTTTAAAATTATTTACTCTACTCCCCCCCTTCTTGGTTTCATTCCCATTCTAACTTGATTATATGGAAAGTTGACTGTTTCCATATTTTGTAAAAAACTATCATTTCAACTATATTTATCGACAAAATTCAAAATATTCAGTTTTATGTTTAATTGATTTTATAGCAATTGAATAAAACATAAAAACCCCTGACTTCCAATAAGGAAATCAGAGGATGTTAACACTTTATCTTTGAGATTACATTAATTAATATTTAAAGCACCGACTACCGGATGTGGAACATAAGGCTCTTCCAAATAAGCAACCTCTTCAGCAGTTAACTTAACCGATAAAGCCACCACTGAATCTTCTAAATGAGAAATTTTAGTGGCACCAATAATTGGAGCAGTAACTGGTTGCTTCTGTAGTAACCAGGCAAGTGCGATTTGTGATTTTGATACGCCTTGTTTTTCGGCGATTTCTGCAACTCGCTCTACTACAAGTCTGTCAGTATTTTCAGTAGCTCCATATTTAGATTTCTGAGTTTCATCCGTTTCAGATCTTAGTGTCGTATTAGACCAATCACGTGTTAATCTACCTGAAGCAAGAGGACTATATGGAATTACACCAATTTTTTCTTCTTTACAAAGAGGTAGCATCTCTCTTTCCTCTTCGCGGTATATAAGGTTAAGATGATTTTGCATTGTTACAAATCTAGTCCAACCATTTTTTTCAGCGACATGTAAAGCTTTCAAGAATTGCCATGCATACATAGCAGAAGCACCGATATATCTTACCTTACCAGCCTTCACTAAATCATGCAGTGCCTCCATTGTTTCTTCAATGGGAGTATGATAATCCCAACGATGGATTTGGTATAAATCCACATAATCTGTTCCTAGACGCTTAAGACTTTTATCAATTTCGCTCATAATATGCTTTCGGGAAAGTCCTGAGCCGTTAGCACCTTGATGCATAGGAAAATAAACTTTCGTTGCAAGAACGATTTCGTCTCTATTTGCATAATCTTTTAAAGCTCGACCTACAAACTCTTCACTAGTTCCCTCTGAATAGACGTTCGCTGTATCAAAAAAATTAATCCCTAAATCAAGTGCTTTTTTTATGATTGTCCGGCTACTTTCTTCATCAATAACCCATGGATGGATCCAACGATTTGCATCTCCAAACCCCATACAACCAAGGCAAAGTCTAGATACTTCTAATCCTGTATTTCCAAGTTTTGTATATTCCATCAAAATATCCTCACCTTCAATAATATGTAATCTATTAATATTAAAACTAACCCAATCTATACTTGGACTATATCGCTTAAATTATGATTAATAATCTCTACTAATTTAAATTCTTTTTTCTCATATTCAAATTTCAAAATGCAACAATTCCCGATTCTTACTTGTTGTGAAATTGAACTAGTATGCTCCCAATATCTCATAAAATTTCTACAAGCCGCCCCATGAGATACCGCTAAAACTACTTCGTTATCCTCTTCCATTATTTGTTGGCAAGTAGTTGCAATTCTTAGTTGGAGGTCTTTTTGATCTTCCCCGCCAAACTGAACAAAGAAGTCACCGTATGGTAACTGTGGATTTAAATCTTCACTTTCACCTTCAAACGTTCCAAAGTTCCATTCCTTTAATCCTTTTAATCTTGTATACGGCAAATCCGTCACAAGCTCTAACGTATCACTTGCTCTTTCAGATGTAGAGCAATAGGCGTGATCAAAAACAATATTATTGTCTTTAAAGTATGCACCAGCAGTCTCTGCTTGTTTAATTCCTAACTCTGTAAGTGGTGAATCGCACCAACCTTGAATTTTCCTTCTACTATTAAATAATGTTTGCCCATGCCTCATTAGATACAAAGTCTTTTTCATTTGCATCCCCCTATTTGAATGTTAATAGAACCTTTTCATAATCAAGTCCTCAGAAACGGAGCCAATTGAACTTCTTTCATTTCTAGCTTAAAAATTCAGATCAACTTACAATCTTATATTATCAATATATTAAATTTAATCGTTAGCATATTCCTCTCAATTAATTGCCTATTTCTCTTAATTCAATAAAGTGATTCGTAAATTTTTCTATTCAACTATGAAATTAAATCAATCGATCTCTTTTTTTAATTGAGAACTTTGTTAATTAAACGAAAGGAAGGGTATTTTTCATATTAATTGCGATTCTCTAAATACTCTCCGATAAGTGTGCCTGTAGTTTAATATAAAGATAATTGCACCTATACTTATACCTAAAATTGGAATCTACTTCAATTTCCCCTCACAGTTGCCAATAAAAAAAGGCCAAACCTCATTTTTCATAGGTTTAGGCCATTAGCTATTCATTCTTTTTCTAAATTAAGCATTTACGTTAGTATAATTTTCTTCCAACGTTTTCTTTAAATATAAAGCTGCTTCGAGCATACCAAATTTCCCTGCTTTTTCTTCTGCATCAGAATTATAGTTCGTGTTTGTATTAATATCGTAAGTATAAATTTCACCTTCAGCATTTCTTATAAATTCGATTCCAGCAATCTGGATACTGTTGTTAGCTAGAACTTCTTTATATTTAGTTAAAATTTCGTCATCAAATCCTTCAATGACTTGGAACTTAGGTTTTTCTTCTACTTCTTCACCTACTGGACAGAATAAATCTCCAATTTGGCATGCGTCTGCTGGACAAAGTTCAAATCCTTCTGAAGTATCAACTTTAACAGCATAAACAAAGTTTCCACCTACAAACTCACAACGAGTGATGTAGCTTTCTGGGGATAGAATGTATTCTTGAATAAGTGTAATGCCATCGACTGGCTCTTCGAAAGTAGGCCCTTCCACATAAGCTTTTAATGCTTCTACACTATGGAATAATTGAACACCTAATCCTTTACCAGCACGATTATGCTTTGTGATAAATGACTGTCCTGCAAATTTTTCAGCCGCGTTAATAATATTTTGTTTTCCAACAGCTGCAATTGTTTTTGGCGTCTTTACACCATATTTATTTAATTCTAAGTATTGTAAAACCTTACTAACTTCTAGCTTTAAAGCGCTTGTTCCATTTAATACCGTACGCCCATGTGCCTCAAGCCAAGCTAATACTTGCCCTGTTAATTCAGCTGCAAAACGATGATCACGTGTATGAGAAGAAGCGCTCATTCGGCTGTAGAAGATTCCTTCTGGTGGTGCTACTGATAAATCAACCGTTCCTTCATCTAAGTGCCATTCTTCATAAGGAACACCTAGCTCCTCTAATCTTTTTGTTAAATGTAGTGTCCATTCACTATTTTCATGTATAACGTATACTTTGCTCATTTTCATATCCCCATTCTAGCTATTTATTAAACTACGTTTTTGTTCTACTAAAGGCATAACTTGCTTAGAAAAGCGTTCCATTTCCTCTAGTTGAGGAGAGAATTGTAATAATAGTAAGTCTAAGCCCGCTTCTTCGTATTGTAAAATTCGATCTGCAATTTGTTCAGGCGTACCAACTAAATTTGGTCTTAACCCACGATTTGAAACCGAATAATCTTGTAATTGTATTTGTTGCTCTAATTGTGATTTTGTTGTGAAATCTTTAAACCCTGCATAACCGCTTGATTCCTTTACGGATGTGATTTTTTCAAGCTCTGCAAAAGCTTCTTCTTCTGTATCGCGGCAAATAACATAAGCAGCCATACCGAAAGAACTAAATGGTGCATTAGTAGTTTGTTCACGGCGAACTTTCATATCATTTATTTTTCGAGCAATCTCTTCAACTGTTCCACCGTGCATCACATAAGCATCACATTTTTCAGCAATTGTTTGCTTACCTTTTTCACTTTCACCTCCAGCATAGAGCAGTGGATTAGGTCTTTGAACAGGTTTTGGAGCAAGCTTCGTTTCTTTTAAATTATAAAATTGGCCAGAATAATTGAAGGTTTCTTCTGTCCATAACCCTTTTAGAACATCAATAAACTCTTCAGTTCGCGCATAACGCTCATCGTGCTCTGTAAAAATGCCACCGTATTGACGCGCTTCTTCTGCCCACCAAGCAGAAACTACGTTTAACGTAAAACGGCCATTACTGATTTGATCGATATTTGCTGCCATTTTCGCTGTTACAGCTGGATTATGAAAACCAGGGCGTATTGCTGTCATAATTTCAATTTTTTCCGTCACTGCTGCTAGAGCAGCTGCAGTCGACCAAGCTTCAAGTGAATCATGTTCTGGTCCTTTTATATCATTTAAATATAATTCAGCTATTAAAGTAGTTGAGTAGCCCCATTTTTCTGCTGATTGAATAACTTCTTTAGCATAATCAAAGGTTGGTGGCATCTTTTCGTCGTCCACATTTCTTAACCATCCTCCAAAAATCGGTAACCAAAAACCATATTTCATTTCTATTCTCTCCCTTATTATTCATCTAAACAAGTTAACTATCAACTAAGCTTGCATTTTGTTTAAATAAAAAATTTTATAAAAGTAAGTTATAAAACAAATTCCTTAATATCTTGTAGAATGATTAAGAGATCCCCCCTGTAATTGAAAAGTATATAAAAACATAAAAAGCCTCTTTCATTCAGAAAGAGGCATCGGAAACGATTGTTTTCGACTTATCTATCAGAATGATTTCATTCTGCAGGAAGTGGCACCGTTCCTTTTCAAGGAGGTTGCCGGACGTCATAGGGCCTGATCCCTCGGTCACTCTCGATAAGTTTCTGTTATGTAATTTCATTAATTGAATAATAAATCCTAGTAAACTGATTGTCAATATCGGATTTTAAGTTCCTCTATATTGATAACGCTTTCATCGGTGTTGTTATTAGAAAAAATAAAATTTTATAAATTTTTTATAATATATAATAATTGTTCGTTTACGAGTTGAGATTTGCCTTTACATTTGTGTATATGTTTAGATTTTTGGAGTCATCGATCAACAACAAAATCAGGTTTACATACTGATCAAGTTTAAATTGATTAGTTGACTCAAAAAAATAATGACCACTAATTCATAACTCATTTATGAATCGGTGGGGGGCTTTTAGTTACTGACAATTCAAAGTTTCTTTTTTATTGTTTTTTAAAATATTTTCCGTTCCTGCTTCTAAAGCAATTTGATAATATGAACATTTGTACTCGATAATTTCCATAGTTTTTTTTAATTCTTCCATCTGTGCTTCTACATTCGCTTTTCTTTCCATAAACAAGTCATATCTTAGTTGTAATGTGGAATCTCCATCAGAACACCATTCTATGAAATTTTTAATTTCCTTTATTGGCATCCCTGTAGATTTCAGACACTCAATTATTTTTAACGCCTCTATATCAGATTCTTTAAAAACTCGTATACCACTGGTTGTCCGTTCCACAAAAGGCATAAGCCCTTCTTTGTCATAGTATCGCAAAGTATATACAGTAAGTTTCAATTCTTTTGCTACTTCCCCGATTGAATATGTTTTCAACACTTATCTTCCTCTCTTTATGATTTAGCCCCTGAGCCAACTCTATTATTATGAAGGGATTTTATCACGTTATTTTTTTTATGTCACAAAAAAGAAACTTGGATTCCTCAAAAAAATAATTTAATCGCTTGACCTAGAGTTAACTAGAGGGATTATGATGATGGTGCAAGAGAATAAATTTAAGGTAAATATCCAAGTAGAGTTTAACCTGAGTGATTTGTTTTGTTCTCTTTATAAATATTTTTTAGGAGGTTTTATTTATGATAACTGCAAAAGCAAGAGCTGTAGATGGTCCTGACAAGTCCTTTCGAGCTTCTGAGATTAAACGACGTGATCTTGATTTAAATGATGTTCTAATTGAAATAAAATACGCTGGAATTTGCCATTCCGACATTCATACTGCACATGGAGAATGGGGTCATGTGCACTACCCACTTGTACCGGGACATGAAATTGCCGGAATAGTAACGGATGTAGGAGCAGAGGTAGCGAAATACAAGGTTGGCGATCGAGTTGGTGTTGGTTGTATGGTTGACTCATGCGGCGATTGTGAAAACTGCCGTAAAGGAGAAGAACAATACTGTCTTAAAGGAAATACACCTACTTATGCTGGCGTTGACAAATATGGCGAGCCAACTCAGGGTGGTTACTCAACCCACATCGTTGTAACAGAAGATTTCGTGGTTAAAATACCTGATAACATTGAACTTGATGTTGCTGCACCATTACTTTGTGCAGGTATCACTACATATTCTCCATTAAACCATTGGGGAGCAGGGCCTGGTAAGAAGGTCGCTGTAATTGGTATGGGTGGACTTGGGCATATGGCAGTTAAAATTGCACATGCACTCGGTGCAGAGGTAACCGTTCTGTCACAAACATTGAACAAAAAAGACGACGGTTTACAATTTGGAGCAAGCCACTATTACGCTACAAACGATTCAGAAACATTTAAAAATCTTGCAGGAACCTTTGATTTAATTATTAACACTGTAAGTGCAAAAATAAATATGGATGCTTATTTAAGGCTACTCAGTCTAGATGGTACGCTAGTAAATGTCGGTGCCCCAGCAGAGCCGTTATCTCTAAGTGTTTTTTCACTTATAGGTCATCGTCGTTCATTTGCAGGCTCTATGATTGGAGGAATTCGTGAGACTCAAGAGATGTTAGACTTCTGTGGAAAACATAACATTGTCCCTAACATTGAAGTTATTTCTGCCGATCACATTGACGAAGCATACAAGCGAGTTTTAGCATCAGATGTGAAATATCGATTCGTGATCGACACTAGCACAATTTAATAGTTTTTAAAGAGATGTCCCAAAAGCATAGTTTTTGAGACATCTTTTTACTATAGACTGGCTAAAGAAATAACTTATTTAAAACAACAGATGTAGCCATTAATGATATTCGTCCAACTGTTTGATTAGATATAAGTTTAAGAGAAAATAAAATGATAAAACATGAAGAAGTAAAAAATGGTGTCATATTCCCTGTCGGCTAAAAAAATGAAGCATTTGCACAATTTTTTGTAGGACAAAGTTATCTTAAAACCTTAATTGCCGATCCAAATGTAAATGTTGGTGTTGGTAATGTGACCTTTGAGCCAGGTTGCAGAAATAATTGGCATGTCCATCGAGATGGATTTCAAATTTTTTAGTAACTGGTGGGGAAGGTTGGTACCAAGAAGAAGGGAATCCCGCACAATTCTTAAAGGCCGGGGATGTAATCATCACTCACGATGGCGTGAAGCATTGGCATGGTGCTGCGAAAGATAGTTGGTTTTTAGCACATTGCAATAACTGCAGGTACCCCAGAATGGTTGAAACCTGTTACAGATGAAGAATATGAAACTTCTACTAAATAAATTTCAAATAGTAACGCGTCGAAACATTGTATTCGATGCGTTACTATTGTCGATGATTCATTGACCAAACAGTGACCAACTTTTCATCTCAATATTTGTTATACAATCTATTAATTGGCCTCTTTTAATTTAACTAAATTATACCAACTCACTCCACCATGTTTTGAATCAGATAAACCATGATTTACAAATCCTAGCTTTTCATAAAAAGAAACTAATTCCTGTTTGCATGTTAAAGTAATTCCTAATCTTTCGTTTTCCTCTACAAGCTCGTCCATTTTTTCAATTAAGTTTTTTGCAATCCCTTGTTTTCTTGCCTGTTTGGAAACTGCCAATCCTAAAATACTTTGATAGCCACCTTGATCCGGATTCAATTTAATTTTCTCAAAAAGATCATCTGTTATATACGGTTGGTTAATGATTGGGCCATTAATATAACCAAGAATCTCCCCGTCTTTTTCGGCAACAATAAATGTATCAGGGATTAATTGAATCCTCTCTATAAACGCTTCTTTTGTAGCAGCTTCTTCTTTTGAAAAGCCTTCATTTTCAATCGTTATTAACTGTTTTAAATCTGAACTTTGAACATTTCTTAAAGATAATACCATTGCTAGATCCCCTTTTTATGACTTTACTTTTCGAGTACTGATTATATTATATATCACCGTTCAATAAATAAGGATTCTTTTAAAATATGTATTGAATGATAAACCCTACTGGAGTATTCATTTTAAAAGCATACACGTAAACCCATGTGGGCCACCCATATTCTCAGTTTTTAGGACGGCCCTTTGTATGTTTCTTAATGAAATACAATTTCCCCTTTTGAGTAGACAATTTTTAAATACTAGTAGTGATCAGTTTTAATCCTAATGCGAAGAAAATAATTGTAGCTGTGATATTCATATACTCGTTAAATCGTGGATTTTTTAATAATCGATCTCGAAATGTTCCTGAGAAATAGCCTAAAGAGCTAAATATTAATGCCGTTAAAATGATAAAAATTAAACCTAGAATACACATTTGTAACGCGACGTGTGGTGCTTTGTAGTCTACAAATTGTGGAAGAAAGGTAAGGTAAAAAATGGCTACTTTTGGATTTAATATATTCATTAGCAATCCTTTAAAAAACAAACCTTTTGTTTCACTATTATTCTCATTGTTAAGACTTAGTACTCCCTTTCGATGTTTCAGAGATTTATATGCGAGATAAAATAAATAAATTGCTCCCAACGATTTGAAGATCGTAAATAACACAACTGAAGTTTTTATAATAAGGGAAAGACCAAGCGCTGCTGCTAATGTGTGTACGATATTCCCTAAACTTAACCCCATCGCAGTGACCACTCCAGCTCTCCTACCATTTGTCATTCCTTGTGTAAGAGTAAAAATTAAATCTGGACCGGGAATAATAATTAAAATAATGGCTGTTCCAATAAAAAGTAATAATGTTGTTGAATCAAACATTTGAAAACCCCTTTCAAAATTAGTCATAAACAAAATATAAACCCTCCGGTTACAGGAGGGTCAATAGCTTATTGGGATTTGCAATTCAGTTAAATAATCAGCTTTGTTTTTTGAAATATAATGATCAATAATCGTCCGTTCAATCGAGTCACCTATTATTTCAAGTCCATTTTCTGCAATATAATTCAATAAAATTTTGTAATACATCGAAGATTCCATATGGTTTCCTCTATAATAAATACAGGCGTATTTCCCTTCCTGAAGTGTAGAAATAAGTGGACTTTGAAGATCATCATCTTCCGTAAATAATAGAATTGAATTATATTCGTCAAACTTAGTATTTTTTATATGATCTAGACTAACAGTTAGACCTACCCCTCCAATAAAGATAGAAGAACTTAAATTTGACAAATCCTCTAATCTTCTCAAAGTAACTTCAAGCTCTGGTTCCGAACTGATTCTTTCCATTAATCTTACAATCGTTTTTTCTTTCATTTCTTTTATGAAAGGAACTTCTAATTCCTTTATTTCTCTTGCTGTTCTTATATCCATAATTCGATTTTGAAATCGTTGTTTTACTCTTTCTAATTCTCTTATCTTTTGCTCAGTTAATTGTTTTTGTTCCTCAAGTAGAAACAAAAAACTGTCAATATCTCGGTTTTCTAAATGTTGTTTGATTTCCTTTAAAGAAAATCCTAATTCCTTTAAATAGTGAATGGTGTTTAGGTGCTCAAATTGTTCGGTGGAATAGTATCGATAACCGTTGTTTATGTCTGTATGTATTGGTTTTAACAAACTAATTTCATCATAATATCTAAGGGTTTTTATAGTCGTATTATGGAGCTTTGCCATTTCTCCAATTGAAAATCGATTCTTCATCATAATCTTCCTTTAGTACAAAATTATATTATTTCTATCATACTTGATTTTGAGTTATTAAACTAACTCAATTCGTAACCAAAATTGTTTTCTCCCCCAATTCTCCTTAAACAAGTGCCTTTTAAACTTTTTAAACAGATTAAAAGAATACAAAAGTAAGAGTTAGCTGTTCTATAGTTTTGTTTTGTAAGATGTGACAAGCTTTTTATAACATTAAATATTTAGTACAAAATCTATTTTATTTGGTTGTTATTATTTTTATTAATATATTTTTATTGATTTGTTTTTATAAGAATAAGAAGTAATACTGAAGTTACTTGTAAATCTAGTCCTTATAATCAAAGGTTTCAGGAGTTAAGAGTATTTTATCTAAGTTGTTCTAACTAAAAAGATTACCACTTTGAATAGTTCATAGTAGTAATCTTTTTCTATTTAATATTATCAGTTCGTGGACTTATTCCAACGTCTCTACATATTTTTCTTTGTATAACATTTTGCCAAAATAAAAAAAGTACAAACTGAGAGATTCTCCAGTCCGTACTTCGATATTTTATTTCATTCTTTTTTTATATACCTTCATTGAAATCATATAAAATAAAATTCCAATTCCAACTAACCATAATACAGCAGTTAATATATTACCATAGTCCGGTTGCCCAGCTAAAAGTGAACGCACACTTTCAGCAATTGGTGTCATTGGTTGATTTTCGGCAAATGCTCTAAGTTTGCTACCCATATTATTTGTTGGAACGAAAGCAGAACTTACAAACATTAAGCCCATAAGCAGATAAGAGAATACGCTCGCACCTTCATACGATTTTGACATAAGTCCACATGCCACTGCAATCCAAGTGAAAGAAAATACGGTAAGCAAAATCATACCAATTGCTAATAACCATTCCACAAAATCAGCGTGAGGACGGAATCCCATGATAAAAGAAATGAGAATCACTGCAGCAACTGATAATAAATTTAATATTAAAGTTGAGATAACATGCCCTCCAAGTATCGATGATTTAGCGATTGGCATGGAATGAAATCGATCAAATATTCCCTTTGTCATGTCTGTGTTCACTCGAACTGCTGTATAGGAAATTCCCATTCCAATACACATAAGCAACACACCTGGAACGATAAAATTCACGTAATCAACTTTATTCATTGTCATGGCACTACCGAAAATATAGACAAAAGCGAGCATAAGCATAATCGGCAAGAGGATCGTTGTAATAATAGTATCAATACTTCGAAGCGAATGCTTCATCACTCGACTGCACATTGTAAACGTATCGCTGAAAAAATGATTTCCATTCATTTCTATTCCCCTCTCTTTCCAGTAACAACTAGGAAAATTTCCTCAAGTGTTGGCTGTTTTTCCACGTATTCTACTTTTTTAGGCGGAAGAATTGCTTTTAATTCATCCATCGTACCTTCTACAAGAATTTTTCCTTCATGTAAAATGGCGATTCGGTCAGCTAGTTGTTCGGCTTCTTCCAAATATTGTGTAGTGAGAAACACAGTAATTCCCGCTTTTGCCATATCACGAATCACATCCCACAAAGCTAATCGTGCTTCCGGGTCAAGTCCAACAGAAGGCTCATCAAGAAAAACAAGTTCCGGTGAGCCAAGTACTGTCATGGCTAAATCCAATCGTCTTTTCATACCGCCAGAATAAGTAGCAAGAGCTCGATCACCAGCTTCAATTAAATCAAAACGGAGTAGACTTTCCTCCACAGCTTTTTTTCGATCAGGCAAGTGGCGGAGTTTTGCTACTAAGTCGAGATTTTCACGCCCTGTCAAAATGTCATCTACTGCTACGTTTTGTCCGGTTAGACTGATTTTCTTACGAACTTGCCCTGGATTTGTTTGAATATTCAAACTACAAACTTCAATTTCCCCCTTATCCGCTTGTATTAATGTAGTTAAGATTTTAATAATAGTCGTTTTACCAGCACCATTGGAGCCCAGTAAAGCGAAAACACTGCCTCTTTTCACCTCAAAATCTACACCTTTTAGCACCTCTATATTTTTATAGGATTTTTTCAATCCTTTCACTGAAATTGCAGTATTACTCATAATCATTTCCCTCCCATATATAAAGCTGAAGGCGCGCGCTCTAAGCGTAAGTTGCGCCTGCAGCTGGATTTATCTATACAGACATACAAATATCACTTATGAAATACTTATTTGATAAATGTAACTGATGATTTTATTTTTTCTTACCCAATCGATCTAGAATGCTTTTGTTCAAATTATTACGTAATTTATCATCCCATCTTTTCGCTTGATCAGTAAGTTCATTAGCGAATGCTGTAACGTCTTCACCTGTCACTTCTAATACGTCTTTGCTATCTGCTGCACCTGCTTCAAACAAATCAATAAGATCATACTGAATTCTCAACATATCCATGCCACTTCCAGAAGCAAAACTCCACATATAGTTGCAGATTTTTTTATAGGCTTCTTGGTAATCGACTGGCAATGCTTCTACTCGCGCCATCATTTCTTTGTATTCTTTTTTGTCATCAAGTATCTTTTTGAAAAAATTCACCATTTTTTTAGCCCCCTACTTTTATTTTTTATTCGTCCATATCTTTACTTGCTGTTCGACTCTACTCTCAATATCTTTTTCCAACTCTACTTTACCTCCGAAAAAGCCTGACGATTCTCCACCTAGTTTAGAGAGAGCCATCAATTCGTCGGCAAATGCTGCTACGTCTTCACCGGTTACATCTAGCACATGCTTTCCTTCTGCTGAACTAGCCTCAAACAGTTCATACAAATTAATGATTTCTTCACCAAATCCATAACCGAAATTCCACATGTACTTTTGAATCTTTTTGAACACAAATGCGTAATCTTTCGGTAGAGAATTTACCTTTTTCATAAATGCTTTATATTCTTTTTTGCTTTCTATATCACCAATGATTAACTCAATAAATTTTTTCATACTATCGTTCCCCCTTTAGTATATTGATTTTTGATGAAACAAAATTCCATCTTTTCCAAAATTGTTGTAATTCCTCACGCCCTGCTTCGTTTAATGAATAAAACTTACGAGGCGGTCCCATTTCAGACCGTTTTTTCTCGATATTTACCATCTCTTTCTTTTCCAACCGAATCAAAATGGTGTAGACTGTTCCTTCGACAACTTCAGTGAATCCTAAGTCATTAAGAAGACGAGTAATTTCGTAGCCGTAAGTATCACCGCGACTGATGATTTCAAGTACACAACCTTCCAATGAACCTTTAAGCATTTCTGTTAAATTTTCCATAGCGTACACCTCCTTTTTACTTTTGTGAAATAATTTTTAGGTCTATTAACTTAAACAGCAATTAGCTGAGCACAAAACACACTTTCTACTAATTAGTGATACAGATATTCAGTAATACTTAGTACCGGACAATAGAAAAACTAAATAGCCTATAGATCAATGCTTTTACTGTTCATTTTTATATGAACTCTTTTTCAGCTATCTAGTGCGACTGATACTCCGTATTACTTAGTAATAGTATATAGTATTACTAAGTAGAAGAAATGTGAACCTTTTTTTAAAAAAAATTTAACTATTTAGTATTACTGGTATTCAGTATTGCTAAGTACAGGTACATTGTATCACCGAGTAGTAGGATTGTAAAGTTGATCAAAAAAATTTTTAGTTAAGAACTAGATCAAAATAAAATTACTTAGACCACTGAATCTAACCGTGTTCTGGATTGATTCTAATGTATTATCTATATATACAAAATATACATTCCCTCTTTTTTAAACTTTTCTGTAGCGAACATTTTTTATTTTATTTTGACAGACTATGTTTATCATGCTATCATGACAATTAATTCAAAACATTATAAATTATTAAACTCTTATTGAGAGTGGCGGAGGGACTGGCCCGATGATGCCCGGCAACCATTCAACGTTTTTTGTTGAAAAGGTGCTAATTCCTGCAAAGCAAATTGCTTTGGAAAATAAGAGAGGATTCCATAAATTTTGTAGCCCTCTCACTTATAAAGTAGCGAGGGCTTTTGTCGTTTTGAAGGTTTGTTAGAAATGATCATCTTCAATTTTCTTAATAATAATTTCATAAAAATGCAAAAGGTGCTGTTAAGAATTATTTACACAGCTTAAAAGGGAAGTCGGTTAGAATCCGACACGGTCCCGCCACTGTATTGGGGAGCAACTTATCATTCAACCACTGTTTCATTCTCTGAAATGGGAAGGGATAAGAAGCGTTTGATCCTAAGTCAGGAGACCTGCCTATTGTATGCGCTTGTACCTACGGATGTATAGGGGGGAGTGAGGAATACGTGATTTGGGATCAGCAATATCTCAACTCTAGTTAGTTATGCGTATGAGTCTCTCTTTTCTATTTGAAAAGGGAGACTTTTTTGTTGGGAAGAAAATACAAAAGCAAACATATAAGGAGTGTATTAGAATGGTAAACAGTGTAAAAAGTTCAAATATAGGTTATCCAAGAATTGGTGAAAAGCGTGAATGGAAAAAAGCACTTGAACAATTTTGGGCAGGTAAACTAGAAAAAGAAGATTTTTTAAAGCAAATTGAAGCGATTCGTTTGCAGCATCTTCAAAAGCAAAAAAATCAAGGTATCGATTTAATTCCAGTAGGAGATTTTAGCTTATATGACCATGTTCTCGACACAACTGTTATGTTCGGTCTCGTACCTAAGCGCTTTGAATATGCAGGAGGAAAAGTATCACTTGAAACTTATTTTGAAATAGCACGCGGTTCAAAAAGTGCAGTTGCATCTGAAATGACAAAATGGTTTAACACAAACTATCACTATATTGTTCCAGAATTGGGAGAAGTAGCACCTACTCTTGTCGATAACCGTCCACTACAATTTTATAAAGAGGCTAAACAAAAGCTTGGTATTGAAGGGAAACCAGTTATCTTGGGGCCAGTAACATTTGTAAAACTGTCTAAAGGATATAAAGAAACTGAGTTTAAAAAGATTGTAAATCAATTTGTACCACTTTATGCCGATCTATTACGAGAATTACAAACAGAAGGTGTTGAGTGGGTTCAAATAGATGAACCAATCTTATCTACATCTATTTCAAAAGAAGAAGTTGCATTATTTAACGATATATATGAAGCATTGCATGAAGCAGCACCTAATGTGAATGTGATTCTTCAAACTTATTTTGAGAGCGTTGATTTCTACGAAGAAGTAGTTTCACTCCCTGTTCAAGGAATTGGTCTTGATTTTATTTATGATAACGGTCGTAACCTTGCTGCCATTAAAAAATATGGTTTCCCAAAAGATAAAGTACTTGCTGCTGGTGTGATTGACGGACGTAACATATGGCGTGCAAATCTTGAGCATAAATATGCCCTTCTTGAAGAAATCACTGAGTTCGTTTCAAAGGATCAGCTTATTATCCAACCTTCATCAAGCTTATTACATTCTCCTGTAACAGCGAATAATGAAAGTACAATTGATGATGTGCTAAAGGTTGCGCTATCTTTTGCTGATGAAAAACTAAATGAAATTTTTGTATTAGCAAAAGGTTTACAAGATGGGAAAACTTCGATTCAAGCAGAAATTGAAGCAAGTACAAATGCAATTCAAGCATTAAATAAATCATCCGTTCGAAACAATAAACATGTTCAGAAAGCCATTCAAAACTTGCATACGTATAGTGTGGAGCGTGAAGAATCCTATAAAGTTCGTCAAGCCATTCAAGAAAAGTCTTTCCAATTACCGCTTCTACCAACTACAACAATTGGAAGTTTCCCTCAAACACAAGAAGTAAGAGGTCAGCGTTCAAAATGGCGTAAAGGTGAATTAACGAATGCGCAATATGAAGAGTTTATTTATGCAGAAATCAAAAGATGGATTGCGATTCAAGAAGAACTTGGCTTAGATGTGTTTGTACATGGTGAATTTGAACGAACTGATATGGTTGAATATTTTGGAGAAAAATTAGCTGGTTTCCAATTCACAAAATTTGGTTGGGTACAGTCATACGGCTCTCGTTGCGTAAAACCCCCACTTATTTATGGAGATGTATCTTATCTAGAACCAATGACAGTTAAAGAATCCGTGTATGCCCAATCATTAACAACTAAGCCTGTTAAAGGCATGTTAACAGGTCCAATAACAATTTTAAACTGGTCATTTGTACGAGATGATATTTCACGTTACGATGTTGCAAATCAAATTGCACTTGCACTTAGAACAGAAGTTGAAACGCTCGAGAAAAACGGAATTCGTATGATTCAAGTCGATGAACCAGCAATTCGTGAAGGGCTACCATTAAAACGCGAAAACTGGGAAAGCTATCTGAATGTTGCTGTTTATGCATTTAAACTCGCAACAGCATCTGTACAAAACGATACACAAATTCATACTCATATGTGCTACTCAAACTTTGAAGATATTATCGATGCAATTAATGCGCTCGATGCTGACGTTATTTCGATTGAAACATCAAGAAGTCACGGTGAGTTAATTTTTGCTTTTGAAGAAAATACATACGAGAAAGGGATTGGCCTTGGCGTATATGATATTCATAGTCCTCGTGTCCCAAAGGTTGAAGAACTCACAAGAAATATTGATCGTGCCCTTCAAGTAATCAATCCGAAGCTGTTCTGGATTAATCCTGATTGCGGTTTGAAAACGCGAGGTACTGATGAAACGATTGCTGCATTAAAGGTGATGGTTGAAGCAGCTGAGCAAGCGAGAGAAAAGTTGTTGGTGAAAGAGTAATTAGATCATATATTAAGCGTTCAACGGATTTTTTAAGAGCTATAATTTATAAATAAAATAAGAAAACCACTGAAATGTTTTCAGTGGTTTTCTACTATTATAAGTGCATTTTCTCTCGCTGCATCGTAAATTTCTTTTCAACCTTTTTACCAACAAACCATAATAAAAATATAGCTACCAAAACTAGAATTGACTCAAGAGGTTCTTTGAAGAAATCATCTAAATCCTGGCCAACAAAACTAATGAGCAACAATGCAACAAGTTTCCCCATTGCGAATCCAAATATATAGATACGAGGTCTGATTTTAGACATCGATGCAAAAATATTCGTTATGAAAGATGGGCAAAACGGGATGCAAAACCAGAGAAACACTGGACCAAATCCACTGTTATTTAACCAGCTCATACCAGAGTTCCCTTTCTTTTTCTTTTGAATAAAACGCTCTAGCCATTTTGCGCCAGTCATTTTTAATAAGAAGTACATACCAGTAGTGCCTAAAACACTACCAACATAGGTTGCTAAAAATCCTGTCCAAAATCCGAACGCGTTGACGTTCGCAGCGCATATTGCCCCAAGTGGAATAATTCCCAAAAAAGAATCCGCAAATGGAATCAAAAACGCGATCAGAACACCTAAGTTTTTATGAACAGTTACGAAATGTTGTAATTGTTGAAATGATATCCACTGATAAATTTGAAGTTGCATTTAGGTTCTCCTTTCACGTTTAATTGTAAAATCATAAATCGTTTCTATTCATTCAAGTCGTCATATCAAATAGAATGATATTTCCCCATTTTCTATTTTTAAAATCATCTCCATTATTTTCTTGAACACAATAAAATTCCATTTAAGTTAAATGTAAATGGAATAGCAATTTATTATCGACCATAAATTCCCAACTCATTATTTGGGCAACATGGCCATCTTTTAATTACCTTTTAATTACTTTAAAATTTTATAATGTTATCCGTTTCTGTTCAATAATCAATTTCCAACAATATGTTGGTTAGTATACAAAAACTTATAGATCTGTCGTATAAACCAAAAATGAGTTCAATCAAAAAATGGCTGAACAAACCATAAACGATATAGAGTTTAATATTGGAGACCAATTAATGGCTAGAACGATATTGTTGACCCTTTAATCCGCTCAACTAGATTTCCAAAAAATAATTAAAAGGAGTAGACTCTAAGCCACTCCTTTTTTTTAGTTTGTCGTCTGTACCCAGGACTATGTGTGTTTACTAGACACTTGTGAACTATAGTGATCATTCATTTAATTATTCAATACTTGTTTGAAATCGTTTATAAAATCATATTTAAATGACGAAATTTTCTGTCTCCCAATCGAATCATAAATGATGTTAGCTTTCTTAGCACTATTAAGATCATAGCAGTTTCTTCCATCAAGAATAATTGGATTTCGCATTAATTTCATATAGTTTAACAAGTCAAATTTTTTCACTTCATCCCACTCAGTAAAGATAAAACAAATATCTGCTCCTCTAATCGTTTCTTCAATTGTACTGTAATAATTTATGTGTTCAGGATGTGTTTTTTGAAAATTTTCAACTCCAACAGGATCCCAAGCTCTTACTTTCGCTCCTTCTTCGATCATAATCGGAATATTCATTAGCGATGGAGACTCTCTTAAATCATCTGTATTAGGTTTAAATGTAAGCCCAAGTACCGCAACTTCTAATCCTTTTAAGCTATCAAAATATTTTCTTGATTTCTTTAGTAATATTAGTTTTTGATTTTCGTTTACATCTATAGCAGCTTTAACAGTTTTCAACTCATATTTATATGAATTAGCTTGCTCGTATAGTGCTTTTGTATCTTTTGGAAAACAGGATCCACCGTACCCTATTCCAGCGCTTAAGAACTTATTACCTATACGACTGTCCAAGCCCATCCCATAAGCAACTTCATCAATATTTGCTCCTGTGAATTCACAAAGATTTGCTATTTCATTAATATATGAAACTTTTAAAGCCAAAAAATTATTTGAAGCATATTTAATCATCTCAGCACTTTTGCGATTGGTAACGATGATGGCAGAATCAAAATCGATATATACATCCCTTAAGATATCTTCTACAACTTTCTCTTCTACGCCAATAACGATTCTAGCAGGATTTAATGTATCAAGAACGGCTGTACCTTGAGACAAAAACTCTGGATTTGAAGCAATTCTTATCGCGACATTATTCTTTTTATTAGATTTTATTAATTCCTCAATCAGATCATTTGTTCCAACAGGTACAGTTGATTTAATTACCACTATACAGTCTTTTTCAACAAACATAGCAATCTGGATAACCGCTTCGTAAATGTAATTTAAATTGACAGAACCATCTAGATTTTCCGGAGTTCCTACTCCAATAAATATAACATCCGCATCTTTAAAAGCTTGTTTATGATTTGTTGTAAAGCATAACCTCTTCATATTCTTTCGCATTAAATCTTCTAAATAAGGTTCATAAAAAGGAGACACTCCTGACTTCAATAAGGCTACTTTTCGATCATCCGTATCGATACAAGAAACTGTATGTCCTTTTTCTGCTAGACAAACCCCCGTTACCAAGCCAACGTATCCAGTTCCGACAACGGCAATTTCCATGTATTATTCACCCTTATCTTTTAAAATAATGATCTAAATAACCTTCTAGTTATGAATACAGAACTAATAATCTTATTCAGATTTTCACAAAAAGTATTAATACTCCAAAGCACATTTCATCTATAAAAAGATGTTCTCATTGTAATGATAAAAATAATAAAGATTGCTCTGACTACCTAATCGAAGAATTTTTTAACCACTTAGAGTTGATGTCTTATTCTCTTCATTCTTTTTATTATTCCCACGATAGATCATTACATTTCGTATATATACAAATACACTAGGGAGTTGACCGAGAATAAATACAGGGTCTTTACGATAAATAGCATAAATCGAAAGAATTATTGATCCTAGAATACTGTAGACCCAAAATGAAAAAGGAATTATCGTCTTTTTAGCCTTTTCACTAGCTAACCATTGAGTTAAAAATCGTAAGGAAAATAAGGCCTGACCAATAAATCCAAAAGTAATCCAAAGTAAATCTCTAGTGGATATAGTCATTTGATGAAACCCTCTCCTATCTTTTTCTTTTATCTGCCTTCATTAAAATGTAAAGATGGATCAGATAACAATGCTATGACTTAATTTTATATTGAATCACTCGTTTTTTTAGCCAGCCTATAACAACTGCATCCATTAGCCCTACAAAAGCTCTATTAAAAACCCCATACTTTGATACTCCATATTCTCTTTCTCTGTGGCTAACTTCGACCTCAATCACATTGAACCCATTCATTTTAGCTAAAGTTGGTAAAAACCGATGCATCCCTTCATGTAAATATAAACTTTGGGCAACCTCTCGTTTCATTAGTTTCATCGGACAACCAGTATCATAGATTATGTCGTTAGTTAACTTATTTCTAACACCATTTCCAATACGAGAAGAGATTTTTTTAATATACGTATCTCGACGCTTTAACCTCATCCCGTTTGCGAAATCATATTCCTTCATATATGGCATTAAAGTGAGTATATCGTGAGGATCAGTTTGTAGATCAGCATCAATTAATGAAATATACTCTCCTTTAGCTTGCCTCATCCCAGCCCATAGTGCAGCGGTCTGGCCACAATTTTTTTCAAAATAGATAGGCTTGACATGGGAATCTGCTTTTGACAATTGCTCTAGTAAATTTGCACTATTATCTTTACTACCATCATCAACTAGTATAATTTCATATTCTTTTACTTTGTCTTTTACTGCATTTGTGATCGATTGATAAAGATTTTTTATATTTTCTTCTTCATTATAAATTGGTGCTACAACAGATAATTTAGTCATATTTATCCCTCCTATACCATTTAATAAATTGCTTAATACCATCCTCAAAATTAGTATTCGGCTTATAATTAACTAATCTCTTTGCTTTCGAAATATCAGCATACGTTTTTTGAACATCACCTGGTTGAGTAGGTAGTTTTTCTAAAGTAGCCTTTTTACCTAATATATTCTCAATTGTAACGACCATTTGTTTTAGGGTTATTGTCGTACTCTCACCTAAATTAATAATTTCATAAACATGACTATGTTCTTCTAAATATCGTAAAGACTTTTCCATTCCATCTATAATATCTCCAATATACGTATAATCCCTTTCAGATAGACCATCTCCATAAAAAGGAATGGGCCTTTCTTCGTCGATAAATTTCGTAAATTTATGAATCGCAAGATCAGGTCGTTGCCTTTCTCCATAAACTGTGAAAAATCTAAGAAGCATCATATCGATCCCATATAGATGATGATATGTATGACAAATCACTTCACCACTTTTCTTTGTTGCTGCATATGGAGAAATAGCAAAATCTACATTATCATTTTCTGAAAAAGGTACAGTTTTATTATTTCCATATACAGAAGAAGATGATGCAAAAATTAATTTTTTGACATTATACTCTTTCATTAATTCTAGTAGTGTTAGAGTTCCTTGAATATTGACATCGATATAAATTTTTGGATCCTCAAGTGATGGTCTTACACCAGCATATCCAGCTAAGTGAATTACACAATCAATCGTTTCCTCCTGAAAAACAGCACCTAAGCTACCATAATCTCTAATATCAACCAAACATAAACGATAATTAGGTTGATCAACTATTTTAACTAAACGATTCAAATCTTCTGTTTTATTAAGAAACTCAAAATTCACATCCATTTGAGTGCTTTCAAGAACATTTTTAATCTTTATTTTGTAATCATAAAAGTTTGTGAAGTTGTCAATATTAATAACCCTATTCCCTTTCTTTATTAGTTGTTCACAAATATGCGAACCTATAAAGCCAGAGCCACCTGTCACAACATAAGTTTTAATATTAAGTCACCTCGATTACGTATATTAATTTGTATTAACTTTTAGGCGAATAAAGTCCAACATTCTAATATAATTCAAACTATTCTTAAAATTACAGAAATCGCTTCATTTACAATTATTCTTCTAATCTTACAAAACGAGATTTTGAGATATTAACTATAATTCAGCTGCTATAGTGGCAATTTTCTCAGTAATCTTTACAAATTGTAAGAGCTCATCTTCTTCAAAATTGAGCAGAATATTTTCAAACATTTCTTTTCGATCCTGAATCACTAAATCTATCTTTTCTATCCCTTCTTCTGTTAACAAAATATTTACAACACGTCTATCTTTTTTATCATTCTCTCTATAAACTATGTTGTTATTTTCTAGTCGGTCGATCATAAAAGATACCGCGCTAGGTTTAACTTCCAAGAATTCTACGATTTCGGACATTTTGCACCTTTCATGTTTTCGTAAGTAAATTAGTACATGGAATTGCGTAGCTGTAACGCCATGATGCTCCAAAGTATCTATTAACTTAGGCTGCATCGTTTGGATAGAAGCTTGAAGTGCAAATTGAATTCTTTCAATATAATCGTTCTTTCCTTCCAACTTATTCCCCCCTTTTATACATTTTATTATCGTTAAATTTTTAGTAGCATTAAAAATTAATTAATATAAAATTTTAATGCCCATTAATATTTAACGTGCATTAAATTTATATTCCTACAATATAATGATCAATATCTATTTTTATTCGTTGAATTTATATTTAAAGGATTGATTACAAAAAGAGGTTATTCAAAGATTGAATAAGTTATTCGGCTAATAAAATGATCGTTTTAGCACCAAATTGGTACAATTATATTTCGTATTAATTTTATATGTACACTGAATAAATGGAAAAAGCCGTAAACCCTATACTACCAAGGTTTACAGCTTCTCTATACGTATGATTCCAATTAGAAGCAAATCAACTGCACTAATGTTTTTTGACATTTTATTGAAATAATTCCTCTAAATAATACGGCATTTGGCGTCTCCACCAAACCCAATCATGCGAAACATCTTCGCCCCACTCATCAAACCATGCTTTAATTTGTTTTTCTTCAAAAGCCTCTTTTAATGTATTGTATGAAGGCAGCCCATCTTGTTCCCAATCACCCATCCCAGTACAAATAATGATATCTGCTGAACGATATCGATCAATAAACCAGCCGTCATTTTGATTCCATATGTAATCACTCGGTGAATTTTCATATACAAGAGGATCATTTCCGTAATCACCAAAAAAGAAACGCACATCGTAAACACCGCTAAGTGCAACGGTTGTTTGGAAGACATCCGGATGTCTCAAGAGAAAATTTAATGCATGGTATGCACCCATACTACAGCCTGTTGTCATCATTGGATCAAACCAACCTGTTTTATGTTTAATAAATGGAATAGCTTCTGAAATCACATATCGGTCATATGCTTCATGAGCTAATGCACGGTCATGAACCGGTTTTGAATCGTGTAGCCAACTTTCACTATCTACACTAGCCAATGTAAAAAACTGAACTTTTCCGGATTCAATAAATTCATGACATACATCAATCATTCCAAAATTATTGTATTCAAAATGCGTCCCTCCGGATGAAGGAAAAACTAAGATTGGCATGCCACTGTGTCCATATCTGTTTAACGGCATTTCACGTCCTAATTCGCCACTCCAATGGGTTAACTGTTCAATATGCATCGAAAAATCTCCTATCCCTATACGTTTACAAGGCTGTATTTTTTTCGTTCATGTACAAAACTGATAATTTCATCGACTTCTTCTTGCGAATCTGCATTAATAGCATAAAATTGATTTCCTTGCAGTTTGGCAAACGCTTCTGGTATTCGCTTTTCAAACTTCACACGGTCACCAAATCGTTCATAAATAGCATTCGTATCATTTTTATATTCATAAGCATCGCGCTGTGTAACACCGACACAAAACTGGTTTTCGACAGCGGGCTCCTTAAATTCTCCTCCTGTCACAAGGGTGGCATACTGAGCAAATAAATCGATGGAGTATGCGAAATTGTACATATCGATTGTGTACCCGCCAGCTAAGCGATTATTATATTCAAGTGCAACATAGCTTCCATCTTCTAATTTAAAAAACTCAATATGGAAAAAGCGCTCTTTCATGCCAAAAGTTTCCACAATTGCCTTTCCATAATTTTCAAGCTTTGGATCAATTTCTTTTTGAATCACATAAGCTAAATCCAACTGATCCTTAACAAGTTCCAGAGTTGGTACATTATATGTAAAGCTGGTTTGGAAAACGATGTTAGCTTTCTGATCCACTAAACCATCAAATGTACAAAGTACGCCACCTTCGACATATGGTTCTAAAAAGTAGACCTGTTCCTCTCCCCATTCTTCTTCAAATTGACGCACAGCTTCTTCTGAACATAATTTAAAGGTTGCAGCTGTTCCAACTCCATTATCTGGTTTAGCAATAACTGGCAAACCTAATTGATCAATGGCTTTAGATAAATCCTTTTTAGTTTTAACGATTTTTCCATCTACAACAGGCACACCTGCTTTTTTAAACAGCTTCTTCATCTCAGATTTATGTTTAACTTTTTTCAAGTCATTCGTTTTATTCCCATACACGTTAAATTGCTCACGCAACTGCGCATCAAGTTCTAGCCAGTGTTCGTTATTGGATTCAATGCGATCAATTGGACCATGTTTATAAAATAAAAAAGCAACAGCACGTTTCACTTCATCTATATCTTCTAGATTATTCACTCGATAATATTCTGTTAGAGAGTTTTGCAATTCGGAACCTAATTGGTCATATAACTCTTCGCCAATTCCTAAAACATTAACACCTTCGTCTTTTAAACGATGAGCAAATGCCTGAAAATTACTTGGATAATAAGGTGATATCAAAATATAATTCATTAAAAAGCTCCTCTCACAATATAAAAAATTTAAATATATAATAGCTGAGGTACACGTTCATTCAAGACCACTTTTCACTTAAGAAACGTAAACATTCTGGCAAGTGTTTTGCCCAAGCTTTTTCATCATGTTCTTCATCCGCAAAAATATTCAAACAAATATTATCAATCGGAATAGAACCTTTTATTAGTTGTTTATAATACTTAAGCGAGCAATCGATATATGCTTGTTTCATATTGCCATACATCAATTTCCGATCGGTATCATCGCCTTCTTGAGTCCCAACTTGAATGTACACGCGTTGATTGGGATCCAACTCTTCACTAGCAAGATAACTGTCAAAGGCTTTACTTGTAATCCAATTAGCTAAAGAAAAAATACCTAAAGCACCAATTTGATCTTTATATTCAATCCCCATAAAAGCTGAGATATTGCCTCCAAGTGAACTACCAATCATCGCTGTATGATATTTATCCGATTTAGTTCGATAATGCTGATCGATAAACGGCTTCACGACGGTCATGACAAACTTAGCAAACTCCGCGCCTTTACCTCCTAATTCAATATCTTCAGGAAGTGGACTTTCAGTAATTTTCCAAGGTGTATATTCATTAATTCGATCTTGATCAGCGTTATCGATACCGACAACAATCATCTTCGGTAAATCGGGGTTTAGTTTAATTGCCGAAATAACTTTCCATGAATACCCGCTATAAGATTCACTACTGTAGAAAACATTTTGCCCATCATGCATATAGACAACCGGATAATTTTCAGCCTCATCTTCATCATAATTTTTCGGCAATAAAACACGTACGCGACGTTTTTCATTTTTATATGACATATGTAATTGATGTATTTCTAGTTTTAAATAAAAATAGGATTGATTCATTTTACCTTCCTCGCTCCTTTGAAATCACATTAAATATTGACCAGTTACCAAATCAGTTTATAAATGCAATTTGTAACTAATTCAACATAAATAAATTAGATTCCTTCTTTAACAAACATGCCATAACGTGAAAAAGAGGATAATCGATTTTCTGATCATCCTCTGAAGTTGTTAAATTAAAGTATGCGATCGATGAATTGCAACTAAATTATTTAGATACAAAACTTGGATTATTTAAATCATTAAACTACTTTTCCCCTTAAAAAATGCTGACACACTGATCTCTGGTGAAATGCTAACTAACATATGAATATGATTCTTACACGCTGCATCTTCTAAAATATTACTGTCTTTTGACATAAAATTTCCTCCGTATGCTGCTATATTGGTTGGCGAACAGAAAATAGTTTAGCACCTCGGGGGAATTTTTTTAATACCTCGCTGCAAGCTTTTTAGAGCCCTAGGCCTAGCCTAGGGTTTACGTTTCCACAAAAAAATCGGTAACGATCATTGATCGTCACCGATTAAAGATTACCTATTATTCTATTACTCTAAACCAAGATCAATTAAAACATCATCTACAGTTTCGCCTTTATATTTCTTAACTGCTTTTGGTGAATTGTCAACAAATGGGTTTTGCATTAGGTAGTTATTAATTACGTACTGCATATCTTTCTCATCAACCACTCCATCATAGTTGATATCAGCATCACGTTTATTTGTACCCCAATAAGTTTGAATGTATAAAGCATCTTTTACGTCAATTACATTATCTTTATTGACATCTCCACCAGGGATATAGCTATAATCAACTGGTTTAGATCCAGCTGTCACTTTACCGTCTTCTTTCAAACCAACTGTAAAATCTTTCTTGAATGTGAAGTGTCCTGGCACGTCAATTGATAATGTAAATGGTTTATCTGTGATTGGTAACCTAGATGTAAAACCATTTGGAGAAATTGAGCTAAATCCTAAAGGATCAGCTACTCCGTATTCTTTTCCATCGGAATCTTTCACACTAATTTTTGTACCGGCTTTGTTAAAATCAATCTTTTTCGCAACAAGTTCTCCTGCTGTGTTAATTCCTGTAACTAATCCTTCCGCCTGAACTGCCCCCCTCATTAGAGAATAAGTAGGTGTAATGTAGAAATAAGGTTGAATACCTTGAGTTGTTACCTTACTATCATCTACATTAGTATAGACAGCACTAAAGAATCTAGATGACCCATTCGGATCTTCAAACTGCATTCCGCCTTTGTAGTATTTATCTTTTGCTTTAAACGTTAGGTCTACTAAAGAAGTATCTCCAGTAATTCCTGTAGTCGCTAGGTCACCAAGTGCAGTTGCCGTAATCGTCATTTTATTGTAAGTATTGTTGAATGGTGTAGATGTATATTGAACATCTAGTTTTCCACTAAATGTACCATGTGACTTAACATTCACAACATCTAGGTACTGGGCTGGATATAGGAATGAGTATTCCGCTTTTTTCACTTTCGTTGCAATATTTTTTGTTGAGAACGTTAATGTTGTTGAATCACCCATGTTAATTCTTTGTTTATCGGCAATTGCTGTAGAATAAGCAGTACCTTTTTTCACAAAGTATACGTCTTTAAAACTTCCATAATTTTCTACAGTTGATTTATCTCTGTCGTAGAAATCATACTCTGTAATTGGTAATGATATTGGGCCAGCTGTAGCTAATGGAATAGTCGAATTGAAATTCCCATTTTGGTCTACAGGAATATTAATTTCATTCGAATTATTTGGATTATAATAATACATTTTATTTTCGCCTTGTGAAGCACTAATTCCCGCTGCTTGCATTTCAGCTATGTCTTTATCGAACGCATTACCTGTTACTGTAACAGTTTTGTCAGTTGAGTTAGCAGTTTCAACGATTTGTCCTGCTTCATAGTTCAACGTTACCTTTGGCTCTTTTACTCCATAATAAACTGGAGCGTCACTCGCGAAGGTTTCACCTTTATCATTTGTACCAACCATTCGTATTTTCCATAATCCAGGGTCAATTTCCTTATAATCAAAAGTAATTGGACTATCTGGGTTTCCTGTTAAAGGATAATATTGACCGTTGTTCAATACACCGCGGAAATAATACTCAATATTCTCATCCGCACCCATTCCATCAGCTGTGCCTAGGTAACCAATTTCTTCGTTTGTTTTTGGATCGACAAGGAAGAAGTCAAACGTACGCATGTGAGATTTTAGTTTAAAGTCTACTCCAATTGACCACTTTGTTGCATTGCTACCTGCTTCATAAGGTAGAGTGAACGCAGCTGGGTCTCCTTTTACATAATCAATACCCGAATCTACTGTATGAATTGCAAATGGTACTTTATACGTTTCATCAGGGTTCTTTTGATTTGTGTACACCACATACCCTTCATAAGTACCAAGTTTAGCACTCTTAGGAACGTTGATTGTCGCATCCATATTCGCACTGCTGTATCGTTTCACTTTTATAGATGATTTCACATCTAATGTAACGCCATTAGTAGCTGCATCTTGGTCTGCTCTAGAGTCATTTGTAAAGCGTGCATCCAATGTTTGGAATTGTACTTTTACATCATATGTTTTATCTTCAGAGCTTTTATTAAATAAAGTCATTGAACGTTGATCTGTAATAGCCTTACCATCAGCAGCTTGTTCACCAAAGCTTAAAGCTCCAGTAATATTTTTAATTGTTTTGATTCCTTTACTTGCAAGTGTAGCACTACCCGCATCTTTTGCATTACTGCTTAACGTTTTCGTCTGGTCTTTCACTTGAATTTCCGTCCCAGCATGAACGGCTTTGTACGGATCTACTAGACCTGCCCCTACTTCATATACACTATATTTATCATTTAATGGATCGGCTGTATTCATTAGTGTCGCCTTAATATCTGCAGGCGTCATATCCGGGTGTGCTTGTTTTAACAATGCCGCTACCCCAGAAACATTCGGTGTAGCCATCGATGTACCAGATAAGCGTTCATATGCATATTGATAATCAGTTAATGCATTTCCATTATCATCCTTATGCATATAAGAAGGTACAGTTGAGAAGACAGAAACCCCTGGTGCTGTTACTTCTGGTTTAATATCATACAACACACGAGATGGACCTCTAGAACTAAAGTCTGCTAATTTATTACCTTGTGTGACAGTTTGACTCATATTACCGAATGTAAAGTCGATTGAAGCATCTAACTTTGCTACTGTTAACGGTAAATCACCAGTAATAGCATAACCTTGTTTACTGCTTATTAAAAAGGTTGGGATATAACCAACTGTATTTCCTAAAAATACATCTTGTAATGTATCGTTATCTGCATTGCTTAAAATAACGGCTTTTGCTCCATGCTTTTTAGCAGTAGTGACGATATCTGCTAAAGATACGCTACCACGTTTTGCAACAACAATTTTTCCATTCACATCTCTTGGAATCGTATATTGACCATTTGCATCGCGTTTATAGTACGAAACATCTGTGCCAACTCCTACATTTACCAATTTATATGTTTGACCCTGTAAATCTGCTACGTTATCAGAATATCCTTGTGCAGCTAGTTTCATAGCAACTGATGTATCACCTGTTGATGGATGAGCAGTTCCTGAAAATTGTGGAATGGTAACAGACGTATCACTTGCCCCAACTGTGATTGCCAAAGGAGCATTTCCTGGAGTACCTAATGTATACATTTTATTACCAGAATTTCCTGCTGCAACAACTGCTGTTACCCCTGTAAGGACGGCATTATTTACTGCAATAGCCGTAGGGTATAATGGGTCATTATAGTTTGCTCCAAGTGACATACTGATGATATCCATTCCATCTGAAACTGCTTTGTCAATACCTGCTAAAATTGCTGAAGTTTGACCAGATCCATATGCACCTAGAACACGATAAGAGTAAATATCAGCATCAGGTGCAACGCCTGTTACAGAATAGTCCGCATTGTTTTTACCTTGTCCCGCAATGATTCCAGCTACATGTGTTCCATGCTCTGTATAATAGGCTTCACCACCACTTGTTTCAGGTAGTCCTGATTTCTGCCAATCCGCATATGTTGTTTCCATCGGGTCATTATCATTATCAACAAAATCGTATCCACCTTTAAAAGCACCTTTTAAATCTGGATGATTATAATCGATACCAGTATCAATAATACCAACTTTTACGCCTTTTCCTGTATAACCTTCTTGATGAAGTTTTTCAACGCCAGGGAACGTTACCATCGAATGAGTTGAAGATTGTTGTTCAGTAGTCGTTAGTTCTTTAGTAGATGGATCATCCAACTGAACTTGTAAATCGCTCCACACTGCTTGTACCGCACTAGATTTAAGCAAACTTTTTACTTTATTAGAAGGGAGTGTCATAGCAACTCCGTTAAATGCTTTTTTGTAAGAACGCTTAATTTTGTATGGATTTTTCTTCTCTTTTAACTCTTTACTAAAAATCGTTTTTAAATCATGTTGAAATGTGTCATGAGAAGCATCTACTTTTGCTTGTGCATCTGCTTCAGAAAGAGTTGATCCATCTACTTGTGCAACCATTACTGCTGTATTTGCTGGCTTGTCCTTAAATTCAACGATAACAGAAGTAGTCGCATCGCTTGTTAAATCCACATCAGCAGATACTTGAAGCCCTTCTTTATCACTGATTTTTAATTGTTTAATCGCCTCACGTTGTGCTGGTGTAAGAGCTGATAAAACTTGTTCTACTTTTGAAACTGTTTGTGCATGAACATTGTGTGTAATAGACATCGGATTAAATACGCTAGCTACAAGACCTGTTGTAAGTGCCACTGTTGTAACATTTTTTTTGATATTGTTTTTCATCTTTTCCCTTCTTCCTCTCTGTTGATATTTTCATTATATTCAAAATTGACAGAATTTTTTGTTTCTAAAATTTTGTCAAATTACATTTTTTTCGCATCTAGATTTTTACGAAAAACAAAAAAATAAAAAAAATACACTTTAACTCAACTTATAACAGTTAAATCTAAAGTGTACTTTCAATTCGTTTGGGCATTTTTATAGATGATTTAAATACTTATTTGAATAAAAGATTAATATTCAGCATGCGCTTTAAAACCAGTAAGACCATCATCTAACATAACTGTACTTCCATTTACAACATTTGCTTCTTTCATTGCTAATAAGCAAACCATTCCTGCTATATCTTCTTGTTCAATAAATTCTTTTCTCATTTGGAAATTTTTATATAAATCTTCTACACCTTTTTCTTTTAATACATTAGTGATTGGTGTTCTAACAAAACCTGGAGCCACACAAACAACACGGATTCCATGTGGAGCAAGATCAAGAGCTGATGTTTTTGTCATCATTACAACTGCCCCTTTAGAAGCATTGTAAGCTAGTGCCCCTCTATTTGCTAAATAACCATAAACTGAACCATTATTAATGATTACACCTTTTACCCCAAGTTCAATCATTTTTTTACTAGCACATGCGATACCATAAGCCACTCCATGTTGATTTACAGCAATAACTTTTTGGTAAATTTCTTCATCAAAATCATTAATTAGATTCGTGGCACCAATACCAGCATTATTAAACATAACGTTGATCGTTCCATAAGTTTTAACTGTAAAATCTACTAATGACTCTACTTCTGCAAAATTAGTAGTGTCTACCTTAAAAGCAACAGCTTCTCCACCCAATGCTTTAATTTGCTCTACTGTTTCAATTGCTCCCGCTTCGTTAAAGTCAGCTACGACAACCTTTGCACCCTCTTTTGTATATTTTAATGCAGTAGCTTTTCCAATTCCAGAAGCTCCACCTGTAATAACTGCAACTTTATCTTTTAATAACATATAGTTTCCCCCCATTTAACATAGTCCATATTTAAAAACTTATTATTTAAGCGGTCATACCACCGTCAGCGACCATTTCTGTTCCAGTAATATAGCTAGACTCATCAGACGCAAGGAATAGTACTAAGTTTGCGATTTCCTCAGGAGTACCTAATCGTTTTAAAGGAATTGTTTTTGCTAATTGTTCATTAGATGCGTTTACACTAGATGCTAAATCTGAACCCATAGCTGTTTCAATAACACCTGGGTGAATCGAGTTTACACGAATTTGATCAGTAGCAACTTCTTTAGCCAAATCTTTTGTCATAATACGTACAGCGCCTTTACTTGCACCATATAAAGTTGCATTAGCAGTACCTTTCAATCCGGCAACTGAGGACGTATTAATGATTGATCCGCCTTTTTGTTCGCGCATAAATGGTACAGTGTGTTTCATGCCTAAGAAAACACCTGTTACATTGATACCAAGTAAGCGATTCCATTCTTCTGTTTCATATTCAGTAACAGGTTTTGAACTAAAAATACCTGCATTATTGAATAAAATATCAATTGAACCAAAGTTTTTCTTTGTTTCATTTACAACATTAATCCAATCCGTCTCTAGCTGCACATTATGTTTAATAAAAACGACAGATTCAGAAATTTTTTTCATTTCATCTAAAGTTTTATTGCCTGCTTCTTCATTAATATCTGTAAAGACAACTTTAGCGCCTTGTTCTAAAAACTTTTGAACAGTCGCTTTACCAATTCCGTTGGCTCCGCCTGTTACGATTGCAGTTTTATTTAATAATCTCAATCAAAACATCCCCTTTTTATATTTTCGTTTTTATTTTAACAGTATTTTTTGTTAAGATATATTTAAACATTCTTATATTTCCATTAGCTTAACTAATGACAAAGGAGCCAAAATGAATATAGAACAAATTCAATATGTAGTAGAAGTAGCTAAAACAAAATCAATCACAACAGCTTCATATAATCTACATGTAACCCAATCTGCTATTAGCCAATCGATTTCTAATTTAGAAACTGAATTAGGTATTAAATTATTTACAAGATCCAGAAACGGTGCAGTACCAACATCAGAAGGGAAAAATATTATTTTAAAGATGTTAGACGTCATTTCATCAATAGAGGAAATTAAGGAAGAAGCCAACAATCAAAATGGTATAACTGTTGGTGAACTTCGAATCGCAGCAATTCCTATTGGAATGGAGATTTTAATCAATACAATCTCAAATTTCAAAAAGGATTATCCTAATGTTCAAATTCAAATTTCTGAAAAAGGATCAGGCGATATATTAGAGGATATTCATCAGAATAAGGTGGATATTGGATTAATTGGATTAAATGAAAATATGGATAAAAAATATGCAGGGCTTACCTTCACAAAATTTTGGGAAGGTCATATTGTTGTTTTTGTTGGTAAAAACTCTCCATTATCTTCATTTAAAAAGGTTCCTGCCAAGGAGTTGTTAAAGTATCCATTCGTACTATATAACGAGGAATATGTAAATGAATTTGTCGATCATTTTAATCGATCAATTGGTAAAATTGATGTATGGTTTAAAACAAATAATACTAGTGCATTATCAAGAGCTTTAAAAGATGATTTAGCAATTTCAGCAGGCTATGACCTTTCATTCAGAGGACTTCCCCAAAATGAAAAGCATGATCTATCCCTTCTTGAAATTGAAGATTTTGTTCAAGATTCAAAATCTGTTGGTTGGATTCAAAAAGAATCGAAAAGTAATTCTCTCATTTCAAAAGAATTTATCAATCTGTATATTAATGAATTTAAGAAAAGAAATTTTTAACTCAATAAAACTATACTCTCATTTCTGTTTTATACCATTAAAGACCATAAAAAAGACCCAAACCTAAATAGGTTTGAGTCTTCTCATTCTTAAAATCTAGTTTGTAAAAATAAAGATAGATTGCCTAACATAATGGTAGTAGTAGGGTTCCATTTTTAAGACAAACTCTCTTCAAACAATTTAATTAAGAATGAGTTTGATTGTTAAAGCGATAGATATTATTTACTTGTGTGAATAACAAACGAACACGATCTTCCATTCGATGATTGATATTTTGATGACTTGTTCTAAATTTGTTTAAATAATTATCTGTAACAACAGACCATTCATTGCTTCTTTCAATTACATAGTCAATGTACGTTTCACTATTTTCCTTCAAATTCTTTTCTACTTTATCAATCAAATTAAATGATGAATTTAATGGAGTTAACATTATTTTTTCTAATTTACGATTTGTTCCATCAGCTGGTTGTTCAATCGTTTCTGTATCAGATGAATCACTTGTTTTTTCAATCTTGTTTTTAAATCGTTTTAAGATAGAACTATTATTCATATTACTAACATCAACTAAAAAAGCTTTTAATGTTTCACGATATTCTTCATTAAACTTTGTTGTTTTATTTAGTGTATCTACAATCCCTCTAAGTCTTTGCTCTCGACGACTTCTTGAAAGTGATAAAGAGTTTTCATATTGATCCCACAATGTTTCAAAAAATGGATCTAAAAAATATTGTTCCTCTGTTTTTTTGTTTTCTTTTGATTTATTCACTTTTTGACTCATTTTTTCTCCTCCTATTTTCTTTTAGCTGCCAGGATTCTTGACCACATCATTCGACAAGACCAATCATTTCAACAAGAAATCCTGCCTACTGTATAATTTTTTTATCAATACTCCCTCAATACTAACTTTAGGAAATTTTTCTATTACTTCCATCATCATTTCACTATAATTTTTTCTAAGCTCGTTTTCATTTTGAATATTGGATTTTACGATTTCATCAACTAATTCCAAATGAATTTCCTTTGACAACATTTTCATCACCACAGGATATCCTATCTGTTTCGCTGCTTGACAGGCCTCATCTTCAAATTCGATTTGAAATTCATCATCAAACTGTCCATCACAAATCTGTAATTCCGACTTCCTTTTCAAATTTATTTTTCCGAGAAAATTCTCATTATTTCGTAGACGCTTATTCTCCATGATCGCTTTATTCTCCTACCTAATCTTATTTGGAATTATTTATTTTTTAAAATTAAATAAAACCTAAAATTAATTAAACTTCATTAGGAGTACAATTTACGGACTATAAGCTTAACCTCCTATCTGTTCACTGAGGAATAAAACTTTAACAATCTCTTAAGGTATTACCAACTTTATTGTTAGTCTCGTAAAATGTGATTACCGATAATAATACGCTGTATTTGGTTCGTCCCCTCATAAATTTGGGTAATTTTTGCATCGCGCATCATTCTCTCTACTGGATAATCCTTTATATATCCATATCCTCCTAATAACTGAACAGCATCAGTAGTAACCTTCATTGCTACATCTGACGCAAAACATTTTGCCATTGAGGAATAAGGTGCTATATTAGTTTCATTCTGATCTATCATACTAGCAGCCTTATAAACAAGTAATCTGGCAGCTTCAATTTGCATTTTCATATCTGCTAGCATCGATTGGACCATTTGAAAACTAGCGATTGGTTTCCCAAATTGTTTTCGTTCTTTCACATAATTAACAGAGTAATCAAATGCACCTTTGGCAATCCCCACTGCTTGCGCTCCTACAACTGGTCTAGTTTCATTAAACACATTCATAAGAATCTTAAATCCTTCACCTTCATGACCTAGTATGTTATGTTTTGGAACCTTTACATCTTCTAAAAATACTTCTCTTGTCGCAGAACCTCGAATGCCCATTTTGTCTTCTTTTTTCCCAAACTTTAAACCAGGTGAATCTTTTTCTACAACAAATAAGGTAATTCCATTTGTTCGATCTTGTGATGTACGTGTGACAAACACATAAATATCAGAGTCACCCGCGTTCGTAATAAAAACTTTTTGCCCGTTTAAAATATACTCGTCTCCATATCTTTTAGCAGTTGTAGTAGCACTTGCTACATCAGAGCCTGCACCAGGTTCAGTAATACCAAAGGATCCGAGTACCTCACCTTTGGCAAGCGGAGTGACAAATTGCTTCTTTTGTTCATTTGTCCCTGCAATTAAAAAGGGTGCAATCGTTAACGCCTGTGTAGATAAAGCAACGGATGTCGATGCGCAAGAAGCTGCTATCTCTTCTATCGTCGCAACATGACTTAGCATATCCCCTCCGGAGCCTCCAAACATTTCAGGTACATTTACTCCAAATAATCCATTCTGTGCTAATATTCGGATGTTGTCCCATGGTGTTTCGCCTAATCGGTCTACTTCAGCAGCCTTTGGTTCAATGTGAGTTTTCGCTATTTTCCGAGCTACTTCTTGTATCATTTGTTGCTCTACTCCAAGAATCAACCCCATCCCTCCCTTTTAATATTTATAAAATCCTTTACCGCTTTTTTTACCTAAATGTCCCGCTTCTACCATACGTTTTAATAATGGACATGGTCTATATTTTGAATCATTAAACCCTTCATATAAACTTTCTAATGTAAATAGTAAAACATCAATTCCTACATAGTCCGATAATCTTAAAGGACCGATTGGATGGTTAGCACCTAACATCATGCCCTTATCTATCTCTTCAACTTCATTTCCTTCCATCACTAAAAAAGCTGCTTCGTTTAACATTGGCACTAATACACGATTTACAGTAAATCCAGGATAATCGTTTGCAATGATAATTTGTTTTTGCAATCTTTCTCCAACTTCGCGAATTACTTGCACCGTTTCATCACTTGTATTGACAGAACGAACAATCTCCACTAGTTTCATTTTAGGAACTGGGCTAAAAAAGTGCATTCCTACAACTTTATCAGGACGAGAAGTAACAGATCCAATCGCAGCAATAGAAAGTGATGAAGTATTACTTGCAAGAATGGCATGTTCTGGCATTAACGTATCTAATTCCTTAAATATTTCTTGTTTTATTGCTAGTTTTTCTGGAACTGCTTCAATTGCAAAATCGCAATATTTAGAATTTTGTAAGTCTGTTGTTGTATAAATGTTGTCTAGAGTTCGTTTCATTTGCGACTCATTAATCTGCTCCATTTGAAACAACTTAAGGAGATTTGTTCTGATTTGATGCATAGCTCTTTCTAAATCTGCTAAGGTTCGATCAACTAACGTCACCTGAAAACCATTTTGTGCAGCAATTTGAGCAATGCCCGTACCCATTAAACCACTACCAACTATTGCGACACGATTAAACGGTTTCGATAATAATTGAGACACCTTGACCACCTCCTACACATAAGGATGCCAACCCTAATTGTTTCTTTTGACGTCTTAGTTCGTGAACAAGAGTAACCAATATACGAGCACCTGAACACCCCACTGGATGACCTAGTGCAATCGCTCCACCATTTACATTGATTTTCTCCTCAGGTAAGCCGAGCTCTTTTTGTACAGCCAATACTTGTACAGCAAACGCTTCATTTAATTCTGCGAGATCAATATCTTCTATTGTAAGATTTGCAAGTGCTAATGCTTTCCTAGTTGCCGGAACTGGTCCGATTCCCATAATTGATGGTGAAACAGCTGCACTTGCAACTGAACGAATTTTAGCAAGTGGTTTTAAGTTATATTCCCTTACCGCTTGTTCGGAAGCAACGATTAGAGCAGCTGCACCATCATTTATACCTGAGGAATTCCCTGCCGTTACTGTTCCGTTTTGTTTAAATGCTGGTTTAAGATTTTGTAATTTTTGTAGAGTAGTATCCCTTATATATTCGTCCTCATTAAATAAAATTGTACCTTGCTTTCCTTTAAGCTCTACAGGGACAATCTCTTCCTGAAATTTACCAAGCGCTCTAGCAAGTAATGCTTTCTTCTGACTTTCTAAAGCAAAAGCATCCTGCTCTTCACGAGAAATGTTATAGCGTTCTACTAAATTTTCTGCTGTAATCCCCATATGATATCCTTCTATAGCACAGTGCAACCCATCATGAAGAAGTGCATCAACTGTAGTTAAATCTCCCATCTTTTTGCCCCACCTTGAATCAAATAACAAATGAGGCACATTACTCATACTTTCTGTTCCACCTGCTATAACGATATTTGAATCACCGGATACTATTTGGTGGTATGCTAATGTAACAGCTCGGAGCCCTGAAGCACATTGTTTGTCAATTGTTATAGCTGGTAAAGACACTGGTAAACCCGCATGGATTGCAGCTTGCCTGGCTGGATTACCTTTAAGTCCCGCCTTGAAAACATTACCAAGAACTACTTCATCTATGCATTCTGCAGGAAGATTAGAACGTTTCCAAGACTCCTTTACCACAGTACTAGCAAGTTGTACTGCTCCTACATTTTTAAGTGAACCTCCAAAATTCCCGATTGGAGTTCTTACTGCCTCTACTAAGTAAACGTCTCTCATTTTTTTACCTCACTTTCTTCAATTAATTGTCATCCTAAGCAAAAATGCTCATACTTGTAATTTACATATATGTGTCATATATCAAAAAAAAAGGAAATAATTATAATAGATAGAATTTATTAAACAAATATAGTTTATAAAAATTACAAAAAACTATAAATTGGTGGTGGTTTGCATGTATGAAGCCGTAGTTGATCAAAGTAAAATGCCATATTTGCGAATGGGCAAAGGTGAACCTTTAGTTCTACTTCATGGGTTATCTTCATGTAAAGAAAGCTGGTTTAAACAATTTGAGTTATCTAGCCATTACGATCTTATTATTCCGGATTTTAGAGGTCATGGCGATAACCAAACATTTGAAGGAGTTACAATTGAAAATTTTGCGAAAGACGTTATCTGCTTACTTGAGCAATTGAAAATTGAAAACGCACACATTTGCGGCTTATCAATGGGTGGTATTGTTGCACAGGAAATTTATCGACAAGCCCCTGAAAAGTGTAAATCTTTAATTCTTACGTGTACTACTTATTCTGCCTTTAAACCATATAGCAGCCCACTTTTCAAATATGTAAAAACTCGTTCACAATATTTACCTACAAGTCTTAGAAAAAAGATTACAGCTAGGAGTTGTTTTTATTCTTGGAATAAAGAAAATATGGATGCAATTGATTATTTTTATAGACCAAAAGAAGGTGTCCCTTTTGCAATGGATTCCATAAAAAATATAGAATACCGTTCACTTTTACCAACGATTAAAGTACCGACACTAATCATTGGAGCGCAATATGATACATTACTCCCAGTTTGGATTCAAATATGCATGCATGAAATGATTCCAAATTCCGAATTAGTCATCCTTAAAAATACAGGTCATGCTGCTAAAATTGAATCAGCAAAAGAATATAATGAATCGATAAAAGCTTTTTTAAGTAAACATCCACCTACTAATAAGGCGGGTTAGAAGCAAAAGGGGGGAAAACACCCCTCTTTTTTATTGTCCGCTTTCCACTTATGAACGTTCTTTTAACCATTGATCTGCTATCCCAGCAAGTTTACCTGTAAGGGCCAAATTTATGTGTCCAGCTTCTACTTTTTGAAAGGTCTTGTCTTCACTAGAAACTAAATCCATGATTGGTCGACTTTGTTCTTCCAGGACTAAATTATCGTTTTTAGACGAGATTGCTAATAAATTTGACTTTATATTTTTTAAGTCTACCTTTTTACCTCTTACCGAAAATTCTCCTTTAATTACTTTATTTTCGATAATAATATCATTCATTATTTGACGGAATGTTTCTCCTGCAAATGGAACCTGGTCATTCATCCAATTGTTAATACGACTCCAGCTTTTAACAAACCGTTTATCATCAGCTCGGGCAAGTAGATTAACGTATGGACTATTGTTAATTGGAGAATTGAAAGCTTGAAACAATCCGTAAACTAGCCAAGCTGGAAGTATACCGTATACATCTATCCAGCGATCCATATTTAATGTTCCTTGTTTTAAACCTTCTAGCCATTTGTCTGGAAGAGTGTTCACACTCCAATCAATAGGGACAGTGGCCACAATTAGATTTTTTATTGGTTCCTCTGCGATAGCAGCATAAATGGAAGCAAGTACACCACCTAAACAATAACCAAGTAACGTAATTTCATTAGCTGACGAATGTCGTAATGCACGTTGGACCCCTTTTTTAATGAAGTCGTCAATATAATCCTCTAGATTCATCTCTTTATCTTCGTATCCTTGAATTCCCCAATCTAATAAATACACCTCATATCCAAGTTTCACCAAGCCTTCTACCACACTAGCACCTGGAGCAAAATCTAAAATATAAGGTCGATTCAGTAAAGAGAAAATTAAAAAGATCGGAACTTCATACTTTTTTTCTTCAGGTGGATAGTAATATAAGGTTGCCTTATTTTTTTTCCATACTTTTTGTTTAGGAGTAGGGTAAATTTTTGGCTTAGGTTTATTCATTACATTAAGAACCTCATTCCATCTATTTAACTCTTTTTCAAAATCAAGAGATGGAATGTTATTTTTATTTTCGGTAGTAGTTACCAAAATTGCGCCCCCTTTTTGTAAAATTATTTAGAGTTTGAAAATGTTAGTTCAAGCTCTTGTTCTACAGGTTTCTCTTTATTTCGTTCATTCATAAACATTAGTAGAATTGAAATCTCTTCTTTTAAACCATAGAAATTAGAC